>CAKUWM010000009.1 GCA_934699305.1 uncultured Saprospiraceae bacterium
ATTACTATGCCTATATACCAGGAGAATTCATTTAGTAAAAAGGTAAGCGAAAATATGATTCGCCCCGGGTTTGGAGCAGGATTAAATGTTGGTTTTCTCAAATTGAAGCATGTGCAGTTATATAGTGGCCTTGATTACTATTTTACTCAGTATATCCATAAATTTAGTCTTAAGTTCGGAAGTGGCGGCGGTGTGCCATCAATCGTAGAAAACAAAATACAAACCCACATACTGGCAATACCTATAGGACTTAACTATTCATTGGGTCAAAAATTTAATGTACAATTTAGCTCTTCATATGCTTACTCTTTTACTTCACCGGTTAAAGCTATTGTTACTAATCCGGCAGGAGAGGATGAAATTTTAGGAAAAGGTGAGAAAAATGCTGAACGCCGATACAATATCCGGCTTGAATTAATACCCTTCTATAGGGTTTACGCTTCTGGAGGAAGCAGAAAAAAGGGCTCATCCATTGACGTGGGTGCGGGTGTGGCGTATCATTTACTTACCGATCAGTTATACTTTCTTAATGATAAGGTCAATAAGTTAAGTCCCTTACTAACAATTAAATGGAAGCTTTAAAAATTTTCCAATGTTAACAAAGACCTTTGCATCATGGCCTATCTTACTTCTACTTGTTGTAGGATTTGATTCTACCTATGCTCAGAAGAATGTAATAGAAATAAACTACTATATGAATATGGCCTTTGGCCTTAAGGAAGATTTCAGAGAGTTTCAAGATGGTCTTTCCGGTGTTCCTGCTACTGATTTTTTAGATAAAAACGGAAACAAAGTATTTACCGGTATTGGCAAGATTAAGGAAATAGGTTATTACAGAGGCTTCAACAGTAAATGGGCTGTTGGACTAAGGGTATCTAACGGCTACTTTCGAAGATCGCTGGGATATATTACATTTAAGAACGACCCTAATGAAGACCCTGTCAATGCCGGTAATTTCATGTCTATGATAAATGAGATTGCCGGTACTGAACTGGGCTGTCGATATGCCTGGAGAAATCTCCATGATAAAATTATCTTCATCCTAAATTCTTCTATTGGAGTTTCTGTATGGTATGATTATTATTTCGAAGGGGGAAGAGTTTCTTTACAATCTTCCATGCCAAGTCTTAATATAATTAATCCTGATCGTGGATTCAGTATAGGAAAAATAAAACAATCACTAAAATTCAATGATTATCGATATACTGCCTCCCTAGAACCGACTATCGACGTGAAGTTGTATAAGTTTATCTACAGCAAGATAGGGATCCAATATAAACTTCTATTCCGAAGTCAATTTCGTTATACCCGAAACGATGGCAGTATCATACATGATACTTGGCATGATTTTGTCGATCCTATCCACCTCTTGAGTTTTTCAGTCGGCCTATATGCGAAGTTTTAGTAATATTTTGTTTCTGGTATTGTTTATGAATTGCGTAGTACAAGCACAATATTCTCATAGTATAAGGGCGGGAATAGGCTTAGAGTATTTAAAGTTTCATCACAATGCGCCCCACTATAAGCAATATAATTATTTCCTCAACAGTCATCTGTACAAGCGGTTGAATCTGAACTACAACGCCTACCTTTTTCATGATCATTTGTTGTTGGGGATCGGCTATAATCTGGGTGGATACCAGTACAATGTAACTGAGGTATCCACAGGAAGAAAGTATAACCAAAGCCTTACAATGCACTCCATCATGTTAAGAACACTATACAGTAAAAGAATCTGGCAGGATATTATTGGAGTTAAAAAAAGAAAAAAAACAAAAAACAAGGAGGATATTGAGCTTCTATGCCAGGTCGGAACTGCTCAAGGTTTCATAGTTAAATCTTCCTGGGAGACATTCGATACATCTCGTGTTAATGGAAAGGAAGTAATCGACCCTTTTTTGATTTATCTTTCATTTGGTTTTGAATTGAAAAAAACTTTTGCCAAGAAAAAAGCGTGGTCTGCTGACATAAAATTTAACTTTGGATTGAATGATATTGACAAAGTTAGCTATTCAAGATCGAGGCTCAATAATGTCGAAATTGCGATTTCAAAATATTTTTGACCTATTACATTAGTATTCAGTAGCAACTCATTTAAAACTGGTCAACGCTTCATTAGCCTCTCGCTTCGCCTCAATGTCAAAAGACTTTAGATAGCTCTCCGTTGTTTTTGTATCGGTATGCCCCAACTGTTTGCCAATGAAAGCTATACTCTGGCCGGAATGAAGCAAAACAGGTGTGAGACCTTTGCACGACAAAATCAAATATATATGCACAATATGTATGTATATATATGTGATAATTTATATAATTATGCATATATTTAAACAATGAAACACTATAAAAATATAAATGCGATGGCAACATTTTCGACCATTTTCGTTGACGCTAAAGTCAGGAAAGTAACCTTTTATAACCAAATTAATCAGATAATTGACTGGACGCCTATAGAGAAAGAAATAAACAAGTCATATTCTAAAGGTAAAACCTTGACAGGAGCTATAGCATACAGTGTTTATTTAAAGAGGTGACAAAATTTTCACTAAATATAAAGTGCCCACGGCCGGATTCGAACCGGCACGGACGTAGTCCACAACCCCCTCAAGATTGCATGTCTACCAATTTCATCACGTGGGCTTTCAAATTTATCGCTATAATCCATTGATTATGCGCCAAATAGAGTAAATCACAAAACGATTTTGCCTCTAAAATGGACGTGAAGTTATAAAATCTATTTTATTTATTGGGTATTTTTTCAAATAACGTTTAATTTTGCTCTCCTTGTTATACAATCGAAACACATCATGATAGATATTGAATTTAAAAATTTAGTTGGTAAATCAGCCTTTGGAGTATGCTCTTATATCAGTGAAAAATTTGGTGTATCTATAACAAGAGTGCGGCTTTACTTCATCTACCTTAGTTGCGCTACCTTAGGTTCATCCTTCGTCGCTTACCTTTTCCTTGCCTTTTGGGTCAATATCAGAAAGTATCTGAAACGCAATAATCGAGCTGTTTGGGAATAATCTCAATTCATTCTTTTCTTTATTTTCATCTTACCTTCTTAACGAACAACCAATAGGGGTATTTTTATTTTGTGACGGACGGCACCCACTGTTGTTCCGAAGATTAAGTCATGAAACCACTGATGTCCATGAGCAGCCATAATCAATAAGTCGGCATCAAAAGCATGTACGATAAGAGGAATCTGTTTTTTGGGATTTCCGTATGCGAGTGAATAATCAACCTTGTAACCCAATGAAGTCAAGTGCTCTACATAGGTAATGAGGTTTGACTTATCGGAAGAGGCTTCCCTATCATGTGATTCACTTCCCGAAATATAAGCGCCGGCAGATTCTACGATGTGGATTAGGTGATAGTGTGCGTCTTTGCCTCCCTCGTGTATGGCTCTACTTACCGCATTAGAATCCATCCCTGAAAAATCCAATGCTATAGCAATACGACGGAATCGAGGTACTGAATGCACTTGCAGTGGCGCAAATTGTCCGTGTGGGGTAAGCGTCGTTACAGCCGTTTTCTTTCCCAACAAAGGCTTGATGGTCAAGTATAACAATAAGGCTAAAGCACCTCCAAACAAAGGAACAATAACCAACCAAACCAACAAAGGATGTATGTCAGCACCCATCAACTCTTCCTTGAGCGTGTCAATCACCAACTTTATATTCAGGCTTACTATGGTCAATGCTATCAACCACGAGGCTATTTTCACCCACAGCTTGATGGCAAAAACACCCATTTTTTCTTTATCTGAGACAAAGTGTATCAAAGGAATGATGGCAAAGCCCAACTGTAAGGAAAGGATAACCTGACTTAAAATAAGCATGGGTCCGGTCTCATTTTCACCATAAACCAGAATAACTATCATCGCCGGAATAATTGCGACCAGACGCGTGATTAATCGCCTCAACCAAGGCTGAATGCGAATATTGAGGTAGCCTTCCATGACTATCTGCCCTGCGAGTGTGCCGGTAATAGTAGAGCTTTGCCCGGCAGCGATCAAAGCGACTGCAAATAAAATAGGCGCCAACTTATTACCCAATACCGGTTCCAAAAACTTGTGTGCATCTTGAATCTCTGCAATCTCATGCATACCATTCTTATAAAATGTAGCAGCCGCCAGAATTAAAATAGCCGCATTGACAAAAAATGCCATGTTGAGCGCTACCGTTGAGTCTATCATATTGAACTTGATAGCGCTTCTCAGCCCCTTTTCATCCCGATTAAAGCGACGCGTCTGTACTAAGGCAGAATGTAAATACAAATTGTGTGGCATTACCGTCGCTCCAATTATTCCTATAGCAATATAAAGAGCCGCTGTATTGGGGATTGATGGAACAAAGCCTCCCGCTATCTCTTGTATATCCGGCCGGGCAAAGTATATCTCTATCACAAAGGCACCACCAATGATGGCAATAAGACAGATTATCAAAGCCTCCATCTTCCGTACACCATAGTTTTGAAGTAATAAAAACAAGAAAGTATCTAATACTGTCAGGCCGACGCCCCATATTAATGGAAGACCAAATAATAATTGTAATCCAATGGCCATCCCCAATACCTCAGCCAAGTCGGTCGCAGCAATAGCAATCTCAGCCAATATCCACAAACAGATATTGACAAAACGCGGGTAATGCGCTCGTGATGCTTGTGCCAAGTCAAGACGCTGCACCAATCCCAGTCGTGCCGATAAACTCTGTAATAAAAGGGCCATTATGTTTGACATCAAAAGCACCCATATCAATGTATAACCAAATTGGCTTCCGCCGGCTAAGTCTGTCGCCCAGTTACCGGGATCCATATAGCCCACGCTGACTAAATACGCAGGTCCCATAAAAGCAAAGAGCTTTTTCCAAAATCCCTTTTTTTCTGCTACAGCCACCGATGCGTGGATTTCAGAGAGAGAACGGTCGTCGTGTTTGGTCTGCATATCTTTGATTGTTTCAAAACTATAAAAGCAACTTACGCCTACTTTGTAAGAGTATTGTGATTATTTTGTTGGCAAATGTAATACTTTTTGTTAGAGCGTACTAACATATTTTTTATTTTGAAAAAATATTTCTTTTTTGTTGGACACGATACAGCAACAAATGTTTTACAAAGGAATGTCTTATAGGAACCCCTCTTTCTATAAAGGAGAAATGTTTTTCATTGATGCAGAGGCAAAAAATATTCAATGACAGGAGCATTTTGTAACTAAGTACATACTTCAAAAGTTAAAATAACGCGAATTCCTTTTAAGGCAAAATATTGTCATCATGAGAAGTTCGCGCCGAATCTCCTTCCCTTTTTACTAACCTCAGAGAGGTCAAATATTGATAGAAATATTGATGGGAGTGGCGTCCCGACCCCGAAAGGGTCGCATGTCAAAGTCTTACAAAAAATGATTATTACGACATTTTTGAGGTAGATACCGATTGTAAAGTGAGTATTACAAACAATTGAATCTACATTCCACATTAGACGAATGAGGAATCAATGTACGACCCATAATCAATGGCTTCATTATATCATTGAAACGACTAAATCGGAATGTTCCTCATATTCAGCACTATTCGGGCTTGGAAAACCTAGATTGCTCAACTCCTATTGAATCTCCTTCTCTTTTCAATGACCTCAGAGAGGTCAAATATTGATAGAAATATTGATGGGAGTGGCGTCCCGACCCGAAAGGGTCGTATGTCAAAGTCTTACAAAAAATGATTATTACGACATTTTTGAGGTAGATACCGATTGTAAAGTGAGTATTACAAACAATTGAATCTACATTCCACATTAGACGAATGAGGAATCAATGTACGACCCATAATCAATGGCTTCATTATATCATTGAAACGACTAAATCGGAATGTTCCTCATATTCAGCACTATTCGGGCTTGGAAAACCTAGATTGCTCAACTCCTATTGAATCTCCTTCTCTTTTCAATGACCTCAGAGAGGTCAAATATTGATAGAATATTGATGGAAGTGGCATCCCGACCCGAAAGGGTCGTATGTCAAAGTCTTACAAAAAATGATTAATGGATAATCTCCTTTTATGAGGATAAAAAACGCACAATCATTTTATAATGACATTATTATCTCATCCTGAAATTATTCCAATAAAAAATAGCCTCGTATTAAGACGTATTATACGCAAATCTTAGCCCGGCAATTGTTTGTACCCTGATTTCTTGAAGGCCTCAAAAGTCGGTTGTATCCGCAAATATGCCAAATCATCCAAGGTGTCGATCAGGCTAAGGTCAGGCAATCCTTTCTTTACGGAGGCATGAATGCAAGCATATCCATTGACGGCATCTTCTCTAATGGAATAAATACAAGCTTTGTACAAAGGAATCATCGCATCGAATGAATCAGAAGCTTCAGCGAGTTCCAACTGTACCACTGCGTCATCCAATTTATAATCTTTTAGCAAGCGGATACCTTTTTTCTTATAAGGATTTTCCTCTTTTCCGCCATAGCCAACTATAAGACTTTCTTTGACCGGCCTTCCGTTACGGAATATATCTAATAATACTTGCAAATCTGCTGAAACACGTGAACGAACCAAATATTTAACATTTTCACCATCTTCTTCGATGACAAAAAAATGTTCCGCCCCCCACATACTGCCCTTCTTTGACATTTCCCTACCATTGACGGTAACGGTTTCGATACCTTTCCAGTCATTGAAAAATTCAAAAACTTTTTCGTCGATTATCGTTTTTAAATACTGCATATCTTCATTTTGTGTTTTGTTATTTACCAGTCGAAATACTTTTCTTTTTAGCTTGCTTTAAACTTTGCTATTGCCTGACGAGTAAATTCGCTCAATACAAGCCTGCCTGATATAGCGGCTCTTTCAGCCAATAGCTTATCCCAATGTTGAGTGCCATCCCAAAATATTTTTTTCAACTCAGCCATAGCGTCCGGGCTGTATGAATTCCAACGTTGAATGAGTGATTCAATATATTGGTCAACCTGATCAATGGTGTCAAAGACTTCTTGCAATAAATTATGTTGTTTTGCCCAGTCGGCAGTTTGCCATTCGTCAGGAGTCAGTGACATCTTGGCAAATGCCGAAAGCCCCGACTTCCTTTCCACTGCCGGACCAATCACAAAAGGTCCAATTCCGACAGCCAGCTCGCTCAGCCGAATCGATGCAAATTGCGTGGCAATGACATGGTCAGAGGCAGCAATCAATCCGACGCCGCCACCTACTGCCTTTCCCTGCACTCTTGTAAGGACAATCTTGTTGCTCTTTCTTATTGCATTTATGACATTGGCAAAGCCGGAAAAAAACAACAGACCTTCCTTTTCATCTTTTATGGATATTAGCTCATCAAAACTTGCTCCGGCACAGAAAGTCCTATCGCCGGCACTTTTCAATAAGATTACATTGGGTTTTTCCTTATCTGCTGCATTAATTTGAGCTACAAGTTGAGATAGCAATGCCCCCGGCAACGAATTGCCAGCAGGGTGAAAAAATTCTATTATGATCCGATCGGCTTGTACCGTACTCTTTACATAGGATTCCATAACAATACTTTTGTTCTTATTTATTTATCTTCCAATTTCTTTACCATAGTCAGGATAGTTGCTACCGCGACGGTTTCATCTACCTCGTCATATATTTCGACATAATATTTTACAATGCCTTTTGCCACATCTTCCTCCGATTTTTTCTCTTGATTGACTTTTTCCTTAACGGTGAGCTTTACTCCGATTGTCATACCGGCATATACCGGCTTTAAAAAACGGCATTCTTCCAATCCATAGTTCAACAATACAGGACCTTTGCCCGGATCGACGAATAAGCCGGCTGCAGCTGATAATACGAAGTATCCATGCGCAACGCGTTCTGTAAAGATTGTTCCATCTAAGCTCGTCACATCGGTATGGGCGTAGAAGTGATCCCAGCTCACATTGGCAAAGTTGACGATATCTGTTTCCGTGATTGTTCGCTTATGTGTAATCAACGTATCTCCGACGGTCAACTCTTCAAAATGCAGTCTAAATGGGTGTTTTGACGGCTCTTTATATTGGCCTCCCGGTTGATATACCTGAGTTATTTCGGTAAGGGTTGTCGGTGATCCCTGCACAGCGCAGCGCTGCATATAGTGCTTGATACCGCGCAATCCGCCCATTTCTTCACCTCCACCGGCTCTTCCGGGTCCACCATGCACGAGGAGGGGCATAGGACTCCCATGACCGGTGCTTTCCTTTGCACAATCCCTATTAAGAACAAGTATTCTACCATGGTATGGCGCAGCACCCAGCGTATATTGTGTTGCTATCTTGTCATCATAGGTAACTATGGAGCTAACAAGGGAGCCTTTTCCCATATTGGCCAATTCTATTGCATGCTCCATGTTGTCATAACCAATTACAGTAGATACCGGTCCAAATGCCTCAATATGATGAACATTACTATGGACATCAGTATTCTTTGCCTTTAATAAAACAGGTGCCATAAAGGCTTCTCTGCTAACATTATCACCCACTATGTTGACATGTTCAGACATACCGCATATCAGGTCGGCATCTTTGAGCAGGAGAGAGACTTTGGACAAAACCTCTTCGGCCTGTTTCCTGCCCACAAGAGAGCCCATCTTAACATCCTTCTCCTTAGTGTCGCCGACGACAACTTTTTCCAAGGCTTCCTTCAAAGCAGAGGAGACCTCGTCTATACGCTGTTGAGGAACAATAATCCGGCGAATGGCAGTACATTTTTGACCGGCTTTAGTTATCATTTCGCGACGCACTTCTTTTATAAAAAGGTCAAACTCAGGACTTCCGGGCTGCACATCATTGCCTAAGATGCAGCAATTGAGCGAGTCGGCTTCCATATTGAAGGGTACGGCATGCTCGATGATATTGGCATTGGTCTTTAGTAATCGACCAGTCTCTGCGGAGCCCGTAAACGTTACGACATCCTGTTCTCTGACAAAGTCTATTAAGTTGTGTGCCGAGCCAGATACAAGCTGTAAGGCGCCTTCAGGAAGAATATTGCTTTCTATGATGTCTTTAAACACTGCTTCTGTCAAAAAAGAGGTGACGGCAGCAGGCTTGACGATTGCTGGCATTCCGGCCAACAGGTTAACAGCAATTTTCTCCAACATACCCCATACCGGAAAGTTAAAAGCATTGATGTGAAGCGCTACTCCGAGCTTAGGTACCAGAATGTGTTGTCCGATAAATGAGCCTCCTTTAGATAGCGGGGCGTATTCACCATCAATACAAAATGGCTGATCAGGCAACTTACGGCGTAGGCTGGCATTGGCAAAAAGATTGCCTATTCCGCCTTCAATATCCACCCAGCTGTCCATACGGGTAGCTCCCGTCTTGTAGGATTCCTCATAATACTTTTCTTTACGGTCGAATAGGTATAAAGCCAAAGCTTTCAACATCAAAGCCCGTTGCTGAAAAGTCAGCTTTCGAAGGTTCTTATTGCCTTTGCTTCGGGCATAATCAAACATCCCTTGAAAGTCAAGCCCTTTGGACGAAACTTCTCCGAAAACTTCTCCGGTTATGGCGTGTGTGATGGGCTGTCCACCGCCATCCCCACTGACCCAGTGACCTGAAATATAATTTTGAATAATTTGCATAAATATTGTTTTATTTGGAGTGAGAGGTCGTATTCCCCGCATCTATTTATGCAACAAAGTAATAAAAATAAAGCCATGTAGGCAAACAAAGTTTTAATAATAATCAGTATTCAATTTACACATTCTTATGCAACTCTTTTAACCATTGACTTTTAGAAAAAGAGTATATTTATCCATTCAAACAAAAAAGGTAAAAATGTTGAAACGGTACTTGTATTTATTGTTTTTTATCATCAACGTCCAAAATTTTTCGCTGTTTTCGCAAGAAACATTTCCTACGTATGACTTCAAAGGCGAAGTTGAAGCCAACAGATCTGTTACCTATGAAAAGGCGATAGAGTTGTATAAAATTATGACACTCTACGATAAGCGAATCAGCGTCAAAGAAGCCGGCATGACTGATGTAGGCCGCCCCTTGCACGAAGTAATTATTGATGCTGCCAGCGACTTTGACCCCATCAAATCAAGGCAGAAAAAGAAAAATATTTTATTTATCATTAATGGTATTCATCCCGGCGAGCCGGATGGCATCGACGCTACCTTATGGCTCGTCCAAGATATATTGACCCGGAAAAAGATGAACAAATTGTTGGATCATACTGTAATGGTCATCATTCCGGTGTACAATATCAGTGGCGCCCTTGCCAGAAACGGCACTGTCAGACCCAGTCAAAATGGTCCGGAGATGTATGGATTCAGAGGTAATGGTCAATATCTGGATTTAAACAGGGATTTTATCAAGTGTGATTCTAAAAATGCTTTGAGCATTACGGCATTATTTACCAAATGGGATCCCGATATCCTCATCGACAACCACGTTTCCAATGGCGCTGACTATTCGTATGTGATGACGATGTTGGTCGGCCAACCGGACAAATTAGGCCATGGACAGCAAGAATACCTTCGAAAGACAATGTTGCCGGACCTTTATGGCAGGATGGAGAAGCTCGGATTCCCTGTGCCTCCTTATGTCAATGTATGGCGAAGCACGCCTGACAAAGGATTACCCGGATTTATGGATACACCGCGATATTCATCAGGGTATGGTGCTTTATTTCAGACATTCTCCTTTGTCCCTGAATCGCACATGTTAAAACCTTATGATCAAAGAGTCAAGGCTACTTATGCCTTTATGTTGTCCATGCTGGAATTTCAGGAAAAAAACTTTGAATCCATTAAGACAAGTCGCAATGACGCCCTTAGAGATGTCAGAGATGCCACCAACATGCCTGTACTGTGGACTTTTGACAAAAATAAAGCGGATACCTTTATGTTTAAAGGCTATGATTATGAGTATGTAGAAAGTGAAGTATCCGGATTGAAGCGACTTCGCTATCGGAGGGATAAACCGGTTACCTGGAAAGTACCATTCTGGGATTATGCCTTCCCCTCACAATCGGTTGACGTGCCCCATGCTTATGTTATTCCCCAGGCTTATTCCCGAATCATCGAGCGACTGGAAGCCAATGGCGTTACCTATAGAACGATTAGGCAAGACACAACAATCACCGGATCTATGTACCGAATCGTCGATACTAAAAACCCTAAAGAACCCTATGAAGGCCACTTTGGACATAGCAATACGGTAGTCCAAACAGTTAAAGTAACTAAGAACTTTTTGAGAGGAGATATCATTGTCCCAACACAACAGCGGGCTAAGCGCTATTTGATAGAAACACTGGAACCACAGGGCTCAGATTCCTTTTTTAATTGGAATTTCTTTGATGCTATATTAGATAGAAAGGAAGGCTTTTCTGATTATGTGTTTGAAGATGTAGCTGCTGAGATGCTACGGACCAATCCGGAATTGAGAAAGGCTTTGGATAAAGCAATTGAAGAAGATCCCACGATGAAAGAAAGTGCATATCGTCAATTGAATTTTATTTATTTACATTCTGAATATGCCGAACCATGGTCGGGTATTTATCCGGTTATGAGGATACTGAAATGATGGATAATGTGAAGTCCGACCATACCCCCTTTACCGAAATGAAATAGCTTTTACCTATTATAAATCCTAATTCCTCTTATAGGCAAAGCATTGTCTTTAATAGGAATTGGGGTCTGATCATCCTAAGAAGGAAATGTAGCCTTGACACTGGCAGCTATTTATTAATATTCAGAACAAATTTATTAGAACAAAGAGTAAACGGTGTTGGCATCAGAAAAAATTATTAAGATATTGTAAAACAATCTATTAAAAAAACGGTTTAATCTGATAAATGCGCTTTAAAGGTCAATGTGTGATAAAATTGTATTATCTTTGCAGCTCAAAATTTGGAAAAACTTCAAAAAAAAGAATTTAATCATTAAAAAAACAAATATATTTTCATGAGATTTTTGTATTTTCTCCTCATTGCATCAATAGTTATTACCGGATCATCCTGTAAAACAGGAAAGAAGTTGAAAGCGGCTGAAGCACAATATAAGACTTTGAGCGATCAATATGTAGCTTTGGAAAGAAAGTTGATTGACTGCGAAACAGCAGTTTCTGATGCCGATAAGAGAAAAAAGGTATATGACAAAGAAATTGAAGACTTGAACAGGCAGATTACATTCTTAAAAGAGAACAATACCGCAGTATTGGGTCAATTGAAAGATTTGTCTGTCATTACCAATAGCCAGGCTGAATCCATCAAAAAATCATTGGATAACATCGGCGCTAAAGACTCCTATATTCAAACAATCCAACAAGCTACTGCCCGAAAAGATTCACTCAACCTATCATTGGTGATGAACCTCAAAGGCGTATTGGGCAATCTGAACGACAAAGACGTAGAAATTAAGGTTGACAAAGGAATAGTCATGATATCTTTGTCAGACAAGATGCTATACAAAAGCGGTAGCTATGAAATCTCAGAAAGCGCAGGTACAGTACTTGCTAAGGTGGCACAGGTATTGAATAGCCAACCTGAATTAGACATCCTCATTGAAGGACATACCGATAATGTTCCGATAAGTAAACCGGGAATCAAAGACAATTGGGACTTGAGTGCATTGAGAGCAACATCTGTCGCAAGGGCATTACAGACACGGTACGGTATTGATCCAAAAAGAATCACAGCCGGTGGAAAAAGTGAATATTCTCCACTTACAACCAATGATACTGCTGAGAATAGATCTATTAACCGTCGAACCCGCATCATCATCATGCCACAATTGGATCAGTTCTTCAAACTTCTGGAAAGAAAAATATAGTTTAGCCTCAAATCATGAGCATTAAAATCAAAAAGAGGGCGGTGTCAAGGCAAAAGCAGTTGACACCGTTTTTTTAATTTGCAGATAAACATTAACTTTGCCCCAATATGTGGATTCAAGTTTTCAAATCTAAAATTCATCGAGCTACCGTTACCGAGGCTAATCTGAATTATGTGGGAAGCATAACGATAGACGAAGACCTTATGGATGCTGCCAACCTGTATGAAGGGGAGCGAGTGCAAGTCGTAAACAACAACAATGGCGAACGGCTTGAGACATACGTAATCCGAGGAGAAAGAGGTTCGGGATCGATTTGCCTCAATGGCGCTGCAGCACGAAAAGTGGAAGTTGGAGATACCGTCATCATTATTTCGTACGGATTTCTTACTCCGGAAGAGGCTAAAACCTTTAAACCTTCCGCTGTTTTTCCCGATGTCAACAATAAAATAGTGTGAGTACAAGCAGTAAAAAACTTATTGCTGATATCTTCAAATTTTTATTGTTCCTAACAATAGGCGCTGCCATCCTCATTTGGGTCTATATCTCTCAAAACAATGCTTTTCAAGCACAATGTATCATTGACGGCATACCTCAGGATCAGTGCAATCTGATGGACAAGCTTTTGACAGATTTCCGCTCTGCAAATATTTGGTGGATTCTCGCTGTAATAGCATGTTTTCAGCTGAGTAATATCATCCGCGCTGTCAGATGGCAGATGATATGCCTACCGCTTGGCTATCGCATTAAGTTTGGCAATGCATTTTGGACGATAATGCTCAGTTATTTTGCCAATTTAGGACTCTCACGTGCCGGAGAAGTAATCAGAGGTGGAAGTCTGGCTAAATATGAGAAAATAAAGTTAGACAATGTGCTGGGGACGATTGCCCTTGATCGCATCCTGGATTTGATTACCATGGGCCTGGTGATATTGCTTGCGTTATACTTTCAATATGACGATATATACCGCTACTTATCGTCCAATATGAGGGATTTCAATTTTGAAGCTTTCAGTAAAGGTTGGATATTTAAAGGCTTTGTCACAGGACTTGTTTTATTTTTGCTATTAGTTATCCTTTTTAGAAATAGGATTAGACAATCTCTTCTATATTTGAAAGTCAAGAACTTTGTCAAAGGTATTTTATTAGGAATTAAAAGTATAAGGAAAATACAACAACCTGTCCTCTTTGTGTTGTACAGCATATTGATATGGGTATTGTATTATGGAATGACGTATTTCGCTTTTTACTCCTTTCCACCGACCGCAGGATTGGGCGCTCAAGCAGCCTTATTAGTCTTTGTATTTGGGAGTTTTGGCATATTAATACCATCGCCCGGAGGTATGGGCACATATCATGCCCTTGTAGTTGCAGCTCTGGCTATCTATCACGTGCGGGGCGACGACGCATTCAGCTATGCCAATATTATCTTTTTCAACATCCAAATACTTACCACCATTGTATTTGGCATCCTGTCATTGATATTCCTGCCAATCAATAATCGGCACTACATTCCCAATCATTTTTCAGCTCAAAAAGATGAAGTCTAAAATATTTGATTCAATACAAGCTGCAAAGTTAGTGAAGACATGGCAGCAACAAGGTCTGGAAGTTGTATTTACCAATGGTTGCTTCGACCTGTTGCACGTCGGGCATGTGCGATATCTGAACCATTCCGCTTCGCTGGGCGACAAGCTCATCGTTGCCCTCAACAGTGACAATTCTGTAAAAAGATTAAAAGGCTCAACCCGCCCCATCAATACACTGAATGACCGAATGGAAGTCATCGCGGCATTAGAATGCGTCGATGCCGTAACCAGTTTTGACGAAGATACACCTTTACACATCATTCAACACATCTTGCCGGACATCATCACGAAAGGTGGAGACTATACTGCTGAACAAGTCGTTGGCGGAGCAGAAGTAATTGAGACCGGTGGAAAAGTCGTCATTATTGACTTTGAAAAAGGTTATTCCACAACTGCCACCATCGAAAAAAGCGGAAAGTAATATAGATTATTTTCCCATTTTACTTCTTTATATCCTCTGTGTCGTCACTCGATTTATGCTCATTTTGACCAACAATCTTCCATCGCCTGGCATCAATCAACGCCTTTTGCAGCAAAAACTCAATCTGTCCGTTGAGGCTTCTAAACTCGTCGGCAGCCCATTTATCAATTAATTTGAGTGTCTCGGGATTAATTCTAAGAACAAATGATTTTTTACTCATATTCAACAACTTGATTGAACAAATATAGGAGGAAATGAAGTCCCATAACCAAGCGATTTTAATGATTTAGTGTGCCCGCATTGAGAACCGGTTGTGCAGCCCGATCAGAACACAATACGACCATCAGATTGCTCACCATGGCGGCCTTAGTATGGTCATCCATCTCGATGATGCGACCTTCTTCAATTTTTTCAAGAGCCAGATCTACCATACCTACAGCACCTTCAACGATTTTTTGACGAGCAGCTACAATGGCAATAGCTTGTTGACGCTGCAACATGGCTCCTGCAATCTCCGGCGAATACGCCAAGTGACTGATACGAGCTTCAATAATCTGAATGCCTGCCAGGTTGAGGCGCTCATGGAGTGCATTCTCCAACTCTTCATTCACTTTGTCTGCGCCGGAAAGAAGCGTTAGGTCGGCGGTTTCGTCTTCAAACTTATCATACGGATACTTGTTGGCAAGGGCTCGTACTGCCGCTTCACTCTGCACCCTAACATAGGACACATAATCATCTACCTCAAACAGCGCCTTGAAGGTATTCTCCACACGCCACACTAAAACAGCTGCGATTTCAATAGGATTTCCCACGCCATCGTTGACCTTGAGCTTTTCTCCATTTAGGTTTCTGGCGCGAAGAGTGACTTTCTTGCTACCATATAACGGATTGGTCCAGAAGAATCCATTCTCCCGAATTGTACCCACATACTTTCCAAAAAAGAGAAGAGCAATAGCTTCATTCGGAAAAACTATTTTAAATCCCGGCGCTATGATTAAAAATACTAAAAATGGTATAATTGACCATAATGCATACTTTGACTCATCATCACCATAAACTACAATGATAGATATACCAATCGCAACACATGCGAATGCAACAAATAACGCAAGAAAGCCATTCTTTGGTTGAAAATTCTTTTCTACTAACATCTTGTTAAATTTTTTAAAGATATTCTAATGATATTACTTTGATATCAAAACGAATTAAAAACTAATTTTGTTCCATAATTTAAATTTTTTTTACAATTATTTTTCCATACTCTTGTAAGTAATTGTGTTACAGCTGTTTGATGAAGCCGGTATTTACATAATATTTAATTCCATATAAAGGAAAGCGCGATATTCCGTCTTTTTTGGGCACATCATTTCAATAATATAAATATCCTTAAATGGAAAAATAGCGATAATGCTATTCGTAATGAACCATTTCCACTTCGGTGTAATTACATCGTTTAATTGTTATCCAAGTTGTCAATATCAAATAGTCTGAATTATTTTCTTCACTATGCAGAAACAAATTTTAAAAATACAACTTGAATAAAAGAATAATAATCATCAACTTTTTCGTTTAAAAAGACATTAATAAGCTAAAATATTCAAATGAAGGGAAAAGGATTGTTTTTCATAATGGGTGTGTTCATGATTGTATTGGGAGGGTGTAAGTCACTATTGTCTGATGCCAATCATCTCAATGCGTTTACCGTCGAACAAGATAAGGAACTGGGAGATCAGGTAGCGGGAGAGATTGCCTCTAAGCCCTCTGAATATCCTATTTTGCCCGAAAAAGGAAATGAAAAAATATACGGTTATATCCGTGGGCTCACCAATTCTATCATACAAGGGGGAAGTGTCAAATACAGCAATCAATTTAATTGGGAGACACACATCATCAAGGATGATAAGACACTTAATGCTTTCTGTACGCCGGGTGGCAAGATATACGTTTATACCGGGCTGATCAAATTTTTGGATTCCGAAGACGAGCTGATGGGTGTCCTCGGTCATGAGATAGCGCACGCTGATTGCCGCCATAGCACTGCACAATTGACCAAACAATATGGAATAGCCTTTCTTGCAGATGCTCTACTTGGCAATAAGGCAGCATTAAATCAAATCGCTAAAACATTAGTAGGCGGTGTAGCTGGACTTAGTTTTTCAAGAGTCAATGAAAGCGAAGCCGATGCCAAATCAGTTCAATATCTCTGTTCTACTTCCATGAATGCAGCCGGTGCTGCAGGATTCTTCAAGAAATTAGAAGGTCAAAAACAACCGCCAACATGGCTTTCAACTCACCCTAATCCGACCAACAGAATTGCCCACATTGAAAAGAAAGCGCAAGAACTCAACTGTTCAGGCAGTCAAACCAACACAGCGACTTATGCCAAGATGAAAGCTTTGTTGTAAAAATGCAAGTTAAAATATATTTTTCAGGGCTTTGGACTTGGATTCAAGCAAAATTTTTCTTGTATAAATGGTCTGAAAGGGAAGAAAATAAAATTAAATTTGCTTTTTATGCATGGCACTATTATTTATTAAAATTATTTGCGTTTGACCATCGTATATTTTTGATCATCTTTAAGAGGAAGAAAAATAGAAGATAGTCAAAACTATATCCGATTGTTTATTGATAATACGTTCCAAAAGATTAAAATCTATTAAACTATTTTGAAAAAATATCCATTGAATCATCACTTTCAAGATTATGAAGTAGAAATCAAAGGGATATCCATTCCCGTGAAAGTAAAAGCTTCTACAGGCAGGAATATAAGATTTGGATATAGAGATCATACTGCGCTCATTTCTGCTCCATATAAGGTCACGAATACTACCATGGAAGAAGCAAAGAAGCACTTGTACGAATGGTTAACGAAACTTTCACAACAAAAGCCACATTTATTTACGCCTCCACCCACATCATCCTTCCAGCACGATTCCATCGTATTAATAGGTAAAACATATCGGCTTAACATCATCGAGAACGAGACTCAATCCACATTTAAGGGTTCGCGTAAGAACGATACGCTTGAATTAGAGGTGCCTACCAGCATGGCCAATGATTCATCCATCGTAAGAGAAGTGTTGCCTAAGTTGATCAACAAAATATTTGCTTACGAAATTGATCAAAGAGTGAGACGAATCAATCAGGAAACGGTAAAGAGTAAGATAAGAAATGTCACTTTGCGAAGCGTCGTGTCCCGATGGGGATCCTGTACAACTGACAACAACATCATGCTATCTAACCGACTGTTGTTGGCGCCCGTAGAAATCTTAGACCATGTTATTATTCATGAACTGGCACATACCATTCACATGGATCACTCTTTTAAATTCTGGAGAATTGTTGCTCAGCATGACCCCAAGATGAAGGAGCATCATCGTTGGCTTAAACTGAATGGAAATCAACTGAAATATTAAAATACAAGGAGGAAATGTGTCTTTAGAATAAAATTCAATACAAAATCTTTCTTACATCAAAATACTTCCTTTCCTTTGCACGTAAATTACAGAGATTATGAAAAAAACAATAGCAATTATTGGATGTGGCAATTTAGGAACGGCTATCGTAAAGGGCATCTTAGCCAAAAGTGCGGATCAGTTTCAAATTATCGCAACACGCCAAAGGGTGGAACTGCTGGACTCTTTACGCGACTTAGGTGCGGATACAACCAACGATAACGTCGAAGCAGTAAGCAAAGCCGATATCATTTTATTAGCAATCAAGCCTTATTTAGTTGCACCCGTGTTGGAAGAGATTAAGGGAAGCTTAGGTGCAGGGAAAGTCGTTGTTTCATTGGCTACGGGAATATCCATTGAGGCGATTCAGTCGATAATTGGAAATGAAATTCCGGTATTAAGAGCTATGCCGAATACCGCCACCGGAGTAGGCGAATCACTTACCTGCATCTGTGCCAACGACAAGATGTCGTCAGCCAAATTAGAAGACATCGTACCTTTATTTGAACTTATTGGTGAAGTCATAGTCATTCGGGAAGACTTGATGGACGGCGCTACGGTATTGGGAGCGTGTGGTATAGCTTACGTCATGCGTTTTATCAGAGCAATGGTGCAAGGGGGCATAGAAATCGGCTTTGACGCTGTAACGGCCAGCAAGATAGCCAATCAAACGGTCAAAGGGGCGGCTCAACTCCTCATCAAAGGTCAAACCCACCCGGAACAAGAGATTGATAAAGTTACCACACCTCGAGGATGTACCATTGTCGGTCTAAACGAGATGGAGCATCAGGGATTCAGTTCGGCATTGATTAAGGGCATCATCACTTCCTTCAAAAAGATAGAAAATACAACCAAATAATATAAATCCGAATTCTACAATAAAGATTTAGGGGAATCATTCCATATAAAAATGAGTTGAAAAAATAGTATTCTATTTTTTTGTACCTTTGCGCCAATTTTTCAAAAGATTAGTGCATGATAACGGTTCAGAACCTTGCCCTTCAATACGGCAAAAGAATACTCTTTGAAGATGTCAACCTAAAGTTTACTCAAGGTAATTGTTATGGTGTCATCGGTGCCAATGGGGCAGGGAAATCGACTTTCTTGAAGATTCTGTCCGGCGAAATTCCCGCCAATAGAGGCCAAGTGTCCATGGAACCCGGAAAACGGATGGCTGTGTTGCGTCAAAACCATCAGGAATTCAATGAATATACCGTCTTAGATACGGTTATCATGGGACACCGCAAGATGTACGATATTATGATTGAAAAAAATAATATCTACATGGATCCCGATGCGACAGAAGCTGAAAGTTTAAAGGCCGCAGACCTTGAAGCAGAATTTGGTGAGATGGGCGGCTGGACGGCAGAAAGCGATGCCGGCGAATTACTGAGTAATATGGGCATTCCGACTGAGCTGCACCATGCACTTATGTCAGAACTTCGTGGACCTGACAAAGTCAAGGTACTTTTAGCGCAGGCTTTGTTTGGAGATCCGGATTATTTATTGCTGGACGAGCCCACCAACGACATTGATGCCTTGACCATTACCTGGCTTTCCGACTTTTTGGCTGACTTTAAAAATATCGTTATTGTCGTGTCTCACGATCGATATTTCTTGGATATGATATGTACACACATGGTGGATATTGATTTTGGAGCAATTAATATCTTCTCGGGCAACTACACGTTCTGGTATGAAACAAGCCAGATCATGCGTCGCCAAACGGATATCAACAACAAAAAGGTCGAGAATAAGCGTCAGGAATTGATGGAATTTATTGCGCGCTTTAGTGCCAATGCATCCAAATCAAAACAAGCAACCAGTCGTAAGAAAGCCCTTGAAAAACTCAATCTGGAGGAAATTAAACCTTCTACACGTCGTTACCCTTATATTGCATTTATTCCGGAGCGTGCGCCCGGCGATATCTTATTGAAGGTGGACAACCTCTCCAAGAAAGACAAAAACGGCAACATCCTATTTGAAGATGTATCTTTTACAGTCAATAGTGATGACAAAATAGGCATATTATGTGATCGTGCTGTCGCAATGACTACATTCTTTGAATTGCTGGCAGGAAAGGATGAACCTGATTCAGGAACCATAGAATGGGGTCAGACCATCACCTTTGACTACCTCCCCAATGACAATTCTGCATATTTTTCAGGAGCCAACGACTTAAACTTAGTGGACTGGTTGCGTCAATATTCAGAAGAAAAAGATGAGCAATTTATTCGTGGATTTCTCGGCCGAATGTTGTTCTCAGGTGAAGAAGTTTTTAAAAAGGTGAGTGTCCTGAGTGGAGGTGAAAAGGTGCGATGTATGCTTTCAAAAGTCATGCTTTCACACCCTAATTTCTTACTGCTCGATGACCCGACCAACCACTTGGATCTGGAGTCCATCATCACACTCAATGATGGTATGAAAAACTTTAAAGGGAACATCATTTTTAACAGCCATGACCATCAACTGATGCAGACAGTCTCCAACAGAATCATCGAGATTATGCCTTCCGGGATTAAAGAAAGCCTTTCTACTTTTGAAGAATATCTTGATAAGAAAAAGGCGCTTGCGGCAGTGAAATGATCTCTTAACATTCCGAAATAATTTTATTCTTCTACCGGCTTCATTCCTCCAAATGTATGTCGATGATGCTTTGTCAATCCGTGCACAAAACAAGCATTGCGATGTTTAGCTGTTAGATAACCCTTGTTGTTTTTCCAATCATATTGCGGATAGTGCTCATGCAGTTGAGACATATAATCATCCCGCCATGTTTTTGCCAGGATTGATGCAGCTGCAATACTCAGGACTTTGTCATCACCACCGATAACAGTCTGAAACCTTATATCTGACATATTTTTAAATCGATTGCCGTCAATAATTAACAAAGTAGGCTTCTTCTTTAATCCTTGAATAGCGCGATTCATAGCGAGATACGTCGCCTCAAGGACGTTTATCTCGTCTATTTCCTCGACGCTGGCAACTCCTATGGCAAAGTCCAATGCCACCTCATGAATAAGTGCCCTCAGGTCATTACGCTTCTCTGCCGAAAGCTTCTTCGAGTCTCTGACATTCGGCAAGTCAACATCATAGGGAAGAATGACAGCCGCCGCCACTACAGGACCGGCGCCACATCCGCGCCCCACCTCATCTACTCCGGCTTCCACTTCAGCATCGGAAGAAAAAGGATGGAGTAGTCGGGGATTAGGTTTAATACTTATATTGACATCTCTTATTTTTGCCAATTAACCCTCACTTTTTGAACATCATTGCTATTGGTACCAATCATTATATCAAAGTCACCACCTTCCCAATCATACTTTAAGTCGTAATTATAAAACTTCAAATCCTCCGTTGTTATCACAAATGACACCGTTTTGGTCTGATTGGCCGGAATTTCCACTTTTTGAAATCCTTTCAATTCTTTGACCGGTCGAGTGACACTTCCTACGACGTCCCGGATATACAATTGTACGACTTCTTTTCCTGCCACCTGGCTCTTATTGGAAATATCCACAGAAACGGTGAGGTTTTGATTGCCTTTTAGATTTGTGGATGATGCACGCATTGTCCCATATTCAAAGGTACTGTAGCTTAGTCCATAGCCAAAGGGGTACAATGGATCATTGGATACATCGAGATAATTGGAGCGGAATTTTTGAAACCACTGACCTTCAGCAAGAGGGCGCCCTGTATTCTTATGGTTGTAATAAATCGGTATTTGACCGACATTCTGAGGAAAAGTCATCGACAGTTTGCCACTCGGATTTACCTTGCCAAATATCACATCTGCGATGGCGTCGCCTGCTTCTGACCCTGGAAACCATACGTCTAAAATAGCCGGGATGTGCTCATTTTCCCAACTTAAAGTCAGTGGACGACCATTAAAGACGAGTAGGACAATGGGCTTACCCAATCTGGAGAGTTCCATAAGTAGATGCTTCTGCACATCTGGAATATCCAGGTTGGTTCGGCTACTACTCTCACCACTAAATTCGGCAGACTCACCCAATGCAGCGACGATGACGTCAGCGTTCTTAGATATTTCAATGGCTTCGTTCAATAGTTCTTGTTGACTACGGTTATCTCGATTCAATGATTTGCCAAACATAGTGGCTCTGTCTTCGAGAGCTTTGTCGGCGGTGAGGTTAGAGCCTTTGGCATAAGAGATCTGCGACGGATTATGCACTGCATTGCACAATCCCTGAAGTACCGTGATGGATTGATTATTGACAGCAGCAACTGACCACGTACCGGTCATATTGAACTGGGCATCGGCAAGCGGGCCGACGAGAGCCACCTTAGCAGTGGACTGAAGGGGTAAGGTGTTGTTTTCATTTTTAAGGAGAACAAAACTTTCTGATGCTGTCTTCCTGGCGATAGCTCTGTGTTGGGGTGTAAATATTTCGTTCTTAGAACGGCTGACATCACAGTATTTATAAGGATTATCAAATAGCCCTAATTTGTATTTTGCATTGAGAACGGCTCTACATGCTTCATTAATCTTTTCTATAGATACCTTACCCTCTTTCAGGGACTTGGGTAGAGTGGTGAGCAGGCCTTCGCCTACCATATCCATGTCTATTCCGGCATTAAGGGCGAGTGCGCTAACTGTCTGCAAGTCGCCCATACCATGATCTATCATTTCATTGATGCCGGTATAATCCGTTACCACAAAGCCTCTAAATCCCCACTGCTTCCTTAGGACGTCGGTAAGCAGCCATTTGTTACCGGTGGCGGGAATGCCGTCCACTTCATTGAATGATGCCATGACGCTGCCTACTCCGGCTATTATCGCCGCCTTATAGGGTGGAAAATACTCATTATACATCCGGATACGGCTCATGTCCGTGGTGTTATAATCACGACCTGCTTCGGAAGCTCCGTACAAGGCAAAGTGCTTGACACAAGCTAAAATTTGATTGTTTTGAGTCAGTGTACCCTGATATCCTCTGACCATCGCCATGGCAATCTTACTTCCCAGAAAGGGGTCTTCGCCACTGCCCTCAGAAGCCCGCCCCCATCGGGGATCTCGACACAGATCGACCATAGGCGAAAATGTCCAGTTGATACCGGCAGCACTCGCTTCAGTAGCGGCGATACGTGCACTTTGTTCGATTGCAACCATGTCCCAGCTACAAGAAAGACCTAGTGGGATGGGAAATACGGTTTCATAGCCGTGAATGACATCCATTCCGAATAGAAGTGGGATTTTCAATCTACTTTGCTCGACAGCGAGACGCTGTGTCTCGCATATTTTTTCCACAGATTTGATGTTAAAAAGTCCACCTACTTTGCCTTCTCTGATTTTTTTAGCTATTTCAGAGGAAGCGGCCTGACCGGTTGTGATGTCGCCGGCAACAGGGAGGTTGAGCTGCCCTAACTTTTCTGTCAACGTCATTTTTGACATCAAATTATCCACAAAAACTTTCATTCGGTCGGGCTTGCCCTTTTGTGCGAAAACAAGTAATGCACACAACATAAAGGCTGAAGTTATACAATAACGAGATAGATTCATTTTGACTTATTTTGGAAATAAATATACAACTTATGTTGAAATTATCCCGACTATAACCCTCTTTCGATTCAAATTGAAGAAAAGTAAAGGCTCCTCAATATTCAGTTTGAAAAAATATTTACAAAAAAAATCAGTAAGTTTGATGAATTTTCTACATCAAGAATTACAATCATGTCTGCTCACAAATATTTTCGAATGCAAAAATCATTTCTTATTTTTCTTGCAAACATATTATTGCTACTGCTTATTCAGGGGAAATCTTTCTGCCAGGGCTCATGGCGTACTGCCACCAATGCACCCAAATTCAACCGGATCGACGACATCAGCTTTACCAATGACTCCACAGCCTTTATGGGTCAGGATGGCAAAGTATATCGGTCAGCCGATGGTGGTGATAATTGGACACAGATCGGCTCTCTCCCCAACAATGCTTACATCAGAAGTATAGAATTTTTAGATGATTCAGTTGGTTATATTGGCACCATATACGATGCTGTAGGCGGAGTAGGATTATACTCAACAACCAATGGTGGTGTGAGCTGGACCCGCATCAATAATTCTGTCACCGGTGGTATGTATGGGATATGTGGACTTGACCACAAGAACCAGACAATTATCGGCGTAGGCATTTATTCAGAGCCCGGAAGGTTTTATATTTCGAAGGATGGAGGTGCAACATGGCAGAGTAAACAAGTTCCGGAGAGTGCTGCTTTAGTAGATTGCTTAATTTTGGATGAAAAAACATTTTTGATTGCAGGCAACAGTCCGGATGGCAGAAAAGCAATCATACTGAAATCAACGGATAGCGGAGACACTTGGGTTGAAGTAGCCAAATCAACCTACAATATGACCTATTGCTGGAAACTCCACATCGGAGAAAACGGATTAGGCCTTGCCTCGATTGAGGATGCGCCGACCTCTTTCATCTCACATGATGGCGGCAACACCTGGCAGGAAATAACGATCGACCCTTCGCAGGAGAAACAACGGTTTGGAGGCGCCTATTTTATCAATGAACAGCTGGGATGGCTTGGAATTCAATGGGGAGTAGGTACCTTCGAAACCAAAGATGGCGGTAAAAACTGGAATAAAATCAACTTTGGTGGAGCAATCAATAAAATCAGGGGAACATCCCACCATCGGGCGATAGCCACCGGGAACACTATCTACATCTACGATGTACTTTCTTCGACCCACATTAATCCTACGGATATTCCGGCACAACATCGACTTTCAGTAAGCCCCAATCCCGCTTTTTCCAACATCATCATAGATGCCCATGTCGCCGTATCGACAGCACTAAGAATAGACATAATGGATATAAATGGGCGACTTATCCACACGGTAACTCACCAAAGTACAAAAGCCGGAGACTACTTCTGGAATTATGACATTGGCAAAAACCCACCGGGTGTATATTTTGTGTGGATGCGCACCAATGAGGGGCATAGAGTGTCCAGAGTCGTCGTCAATAAGTCGTAATGATGAAGCAAAGGCGTCATGGGATAAAGACAAACATTGTATGTCCTATCCTGCGTTTTTATATGCACATGGTTGCTCACCGTTAGTGGTAAAACAAGACATTTTCAAATTATTGGCAAAATCTTAGGAAAATAAAATTCCTCATTTTCTCACAGTATCTTTTGGCATTTTCACATATAGCCTATATTTTCCATAAAATTATTTGCCTCCAAGTTGTTGGTCAATACGAGACCGGTCGAGTGAATATGGTATTTCACCAATGAAATCCACACCCAATAGCTTTATGCCGATTAATTACGGTTTAAATGCTTTTGACTGACCCCTTGCGATGCTTAATGTATGCCATGGGTTTCTGTCTAATATCTTGGCTAAATAAACAATCTGTCCTACATGATAGGCATAATGTGTCAACTGCCGCCCTATAGCATCCATCACGGTAAGCTCCTGCTGTCTAATAAATACGGTTTTGTTTAAATCATCCGGTTTTAATGCGTCTAAGGCATCAAACAGGCATTTCCAACCTGCTTCCCACCGCTCCATGATATCGACTCTCTTAGTAATGTCATTATCAAATTCTGCATCTCTTTCTCGCCATGGCTTTTCTCCATCCGACGTCAAGAAGTCAGTCCATCGTGACAACATGTTACCCCATAGGTGCTTTACCAATATGGCGATGCTGTTACTTTCCTCATTAATACACACATTCAACTGATCATCTTCAACCTGCATCATTGCTCTCTCACCCAAAGACTTGTACTGTTCAAATAGCCTTCGGACAGACTGCAAATATTGATTACTGATATTCATTTTCTATAGATTTTGCACTTTTTAATTCGATGAGATCCTTGACCCCTCTAATTTGCATGTAAGTTACCTCCTCAGGAAGTAACATTTTTAATTCCGTTAAGTTTTTGTCCGGATACTGATTTACGACAAGTGTTATTTGTTCTATGACTTTGGGGTCAATCCATTCCTCGTACTCAATTTTTCCCTCTTTTGACAAAAAAGCAATATGAGACTCAATGGTACCTTTTGTTAGACCGCGCAACGCTGCCACCTTTTCAATATTTTTATGTTGATTCCATAAGTCTAAAGTAGTGTACTGAGAATAATGTAAAGGCTTTTTAGGCTTAGCAACGACCTTTTCACCCTCTTGACGGGAAGCACTTTTCGACTTCTTAGCTAATGTTTGAACATCTTCTTCAAAATTGAATGCCTCATTCTGTTGTATATCAAACTCCTCACAATACTCCCGTACCATATTGAGTATGTCTTTGCCGAATTTCGCCACCTTTGCCTGTCCCATTCCTTTAATCTGTAAAAGTTGTTTAGTAGAAACCGGTTTTTTCTCGGCTATTGTTCTGAACATTTCCGTATTGCCGATGAGGTAAATCGGTATATTTAGAGTATCAACCTGACTTTTGCGCCATGAAAGTAAGCGTTCTAATAGTAAGCCATCGTCACTGCTATACTCTGCCGAATCTGATTTGTTGTAGGTGGAGAGTTTTGAAAATGAAGACTTGTAAGAAGTATTGGCTTTGTGATATTCAAACACGCTAAAATTCCCGGCACAATGGCTCAAACAATGCTTTTTCAACCGAATGGAATTGTAAATATCATTGAGCAAAAGATTTATCCCAGATGCCGCATCCTTAGATTCCGTGATAATAGGATTTTGTTCGAGTTCGATTTCCAATTTCTGAACAATAGGTAAAAAATAATGAATAGCATCTGAAACTCTTTGCAATAAAGCTTTATTCGTTTCTATTGGAATCCTTTCATCCATCATGGAATGTAAGGTTTTTATAAACTTGTCAACGATGATCTTTTGTGCTAAAAGGCTTTGACGAGTGGACTCCCAAAACGGAAGACTCTCCGCTGAAAACTTGTCTTTTTCCCGCTTGGTCACATTAAGTGCAACTGCTGACCATTCAATCTCTTTCTCAAAAGATAAAAGTCGCTGTACCACGTAAAGAAAATAGTTATACGTTGCTGTATGTAGGAAGAGGACAGCATCCTTCCGATTTGTCAATGATTGAACATTCGATTCTATACGACTGTCATAATGAATGGCATCCTTACCTATTTTAGACAATAAGACAATCCCCTCCAGGCTACGACACCTGCTCAGGGCAACATACACCTGACCACTTGTGAAAGATTGTGCTGCATCAATCATTACATTATCAAAGGTTAGACCCTGACTTTTGTGGATCGTTATCGCCCATGCAAGCCTCAAAGGCAACTGAGTATAAGTCCCTACAATTTGCTGTACAATTGAATTCGTTGCAGAATCCAACGAGTACTTGACATTTTCCCATTTATCCGGATACACTTCAATAACTTGATCGTCACACTTTACTTCTACCTTATGCGGTTGCATTTGGTGAATGACACCTATTTTTCCATTATAATATTTGTGAGAGGCCGAGTCATTCTTGTTAAACATTACCTGAGCTCCGACCTTCAATGTAAGTTCTTTATCATTGGGAAACAAATACTCCGGAAAATCATCTTTTATCTCCGCCATGTATGTACCTTCTTGTCCTGAAAGCGCATTGAGTCGGGATTTATTTACGTTGTCGGCATGTATATTGTGTGAAGTCAAAGTAATAAAGTTGGAATCCGATGGTGGTTGAAAATTAGGAATATACCTTTTGTTTAAACGATCCAAAAGTTCAATAGAAATACGGTTGTTTCGAATGTGATTGAGTAAGTCGATAAATGCCTGATTCTGTTGGCGATACACCTTTTTAAAATGAATGACAATTGGCGGATGACTCAAGATAGCTTCCGAATCGAAGAAATATGGTGAATTGTAATAAGATGATAAAACCTGCCATTCATCAGATTTTACGACGGGCGGTAATTGATTGAGGTCGCCAATAAATAAAACCTGAAGGCCACCAAAAGCTTCATCATACTTGCGTCTCGCCGACTTCAATATAGCATCTATCGCATCTAAGACATCAGCACGTACCATAGAAACTTCATCTATTACCAATACTTCCATACGCCTTATTAAATCCAGTTTCGCCTTACCCATTCGGATATTTTTTATCAGCAATTCCTTATTTTCAGTAGTAGGAATAAAAGGAGCAAAAGGGAGCTGGAACAAGCTATGCAGTGTGACGCCTTCAGCATTGATAGATGCAATGCCCGTAGAAGCGGAAATGACAATATTCTTAGGGCAGTTAGATTTAATATATTTTAAAAATGAAGTCTTACCTGTACCCGCATTTCCGGTAACAAACAAATGTTCATTCGTCGTATTTAGATAGCTCTCCGCAAGCTTGAAGTCATCATTTAATTCTATTTCGCTCATCGATTTAAATTAGATCGTTAATAATGTTGAAGTTTTTCTCGGATTGGTAAGATACAAGAAAATTACAAATATCATAGGATTCATTAAAGGCAGATGCTCTAACGAATGAAAAGATGTCCCGGAAACAATTAGGTTCTGGTGTTAACCCCAATTCATATTATAAGCAAAATGTTGCCTATAATATGAATTGAGATTAACATCATTTACCATAAAACAAGATCTCCATATAAAGAAATTACAATGTCTTATATAACAAATCTAACGCAAACACACCCATTCAATCCAACTCTTTTGGTCCCATTAGTTTGAACGATTGCACATGAATCTCTGTGATATAGCGTTTGTCGTTGTTTTTATCTAAGTAGGAACGATTGACAATTTTTCCTTCGACCAAGAGTTCTTTACCTTTGGAAACGTACTTTTCGACGATGTCAACTTGTTTACCCCAAATAACAATGTTGTGCCACGTTGTTTCTGTAATAAATCCGCCGGTGGCATCTTTTCTTCTTTCACTGGTGGCAAGACTCATACGAGCCATTTTATTGCCATTGTCAAGAGTCCTGATTTCCGGAGTTTGACCGATGTTACCAATTAACTGGACTTTGTTGTTGTGAGAGTTCATAATTCAAAATATTTATTTAAAGTTAAAAAATCAAAATAACCTCATTCCACATAGGGAAATTATCATAACCTCATTATCACACAGCTTTATTGGAATGATGGTTCAAAGATAAAACCAGTGTCAAGTGTTAGTCGGTATTTAAGCGTTTGTAGTCGCTTACAAACGCTTACAATCGGATAGCGCCTATTAATAAGAATTGAACTTCAATTCTGTATTTGACAAATACGGAATCTATGTACGACTCGCAATCAGCACTATATGGCCTTTCTATACTTTTAATGTGAATTCGGATTGACTATACCTTGTTTAATGTTGTTCTGAATTTAAAATGTACAAGTGCATCGAATCTATTATTCATACAATTCAAAAGGCACCTCAACAAATTGTTTTATCGAATTTTAACT
>CAKUWM010000010.1 GCA_934699305.1 uncultured Saprospiraceae bacterium
CATTAAAGTAGAGACCATTGAAAACATTGGCCAATAGTAGGATAGGCACTACACCGAGACCTTCAAAATATTTGGGACCAATAAAATATTTGAAAATATCGATGTACAAACTAACCGCTAAAAATCCGAATATGCTGAATATGAGATAGTACTTCGTTACATTGGAATAGGTTTTTAAAGAGTCTTTATTATTGGCTTCTCTAAAGAAAAATGGCTCCGCAGCATAGCGAAAGGCTTGTGTAAATAAGGCTATGATGGTGGCAAGTCGATAATTAGCTCCGTAAACGCCAAGCTGGGCTTCATTGTCTGCCATAGATCCATTTAAAAACCATTTTAAAATGATCCGACCAAACATCTCGTTAAACATAGCGACTAAGCTAACAATAATGAGGGGCAATGAGTAATTGATCATCTTTCGCCACATTGTCCAGTCTATTTCTCCCAACCTCTTGAGATTTTTACGCAATAGAATTAAGGAAGATAAAGATCCAAATACCTGACTCAGGAAGATATACGCAATGATGTTGTCAGGGTTAAACCATGATGTCACTATGGTATAACCCTTGGTATAAAGGTATGGGCAAGCCACTACAAAGAATATATTGAAGCAGACATTAACCAAAATGTTGACAATGCGTATAGATGCGAATTTTCTGGCTTTGCCTTCAAATCTAAGCTTCGATAGTGGTAGTTCACACAGCGCATCAATAGTCATGATGATGGCTAATAGCTGGAAATATATATGCTCCCCGCCATAATCAAGGGCAGGCGCTATTATGGGTGAAAGGAAAAATAATCCCAGGCCGAGCACTATAGAAAAGAAAACCACCGTCGTAACAGAATTACGGTAGGCTGTTTCTTGATTTTCTTTATCCTTCCCAAAGCGAAAGTAAGCAGCTTCCATCCTACACGTAAACAGGATTAAGAAGATGGCCGTATAAGCCATTAACTCCGTCAAATGTCCCATCTTTGCTTTGTCGATAATGACCGAATAGGTGTATATCGGCGTTAAGAAAAAATTGATAAAGCGGCCAAAGATGCTGCTTATCCCATAATAAAGGGTCTCTCCTGCCAGTTTTTTCATGATGGACATTCGGCAAAGTTATGCGAATTGTAAAAATAAATAGTCGAAACTCTTTTATTTTTATTCAATCGTAATGCCATGGGTACTTTTGAATTGAATAATGATGATTTTCCGCTATACGAAAATGATTTTTATAATACGCCTAAAATTAGAAGTATATCCGAAAAGTCGGATTTCTTTAAACCCGCATTCAGCAGTAGAGGTTTTGAAAAACCGTATAATGCTGATTGCGAGCGTACATCGATTCCGCATTTGTCTAATGTGAATTTGGGCTTAAACCGTCAACTTGCAAGTCAAAACCGCGATATCGTCCGGGAAGTTATCTGATGTATTAAATTCTTCTAATTGCTTTAGGAGTAAAGTGTTGAAATTGATGGGCGACATGTCAGAATGATCGCAAATAAAAGGGTACAATACTTCCTCTTCAAAAGAACATTCATCGTTATTTTTCAAATCAGTAATCCCATCTGTATAAAGCACTATCATTGAATCGGAGCAGATATCAATTGTTGTTGCCTTGGGAGTAGGTAAAGTTTCTACGGCGCCCAACAAAGTCGTACCCTGATCGAGAAAATGTAGTTTACCTTGACAGAAGTACAGGGGTGGTACGTGTCCGGCATTGATGTAAGTAAGCGTTTTGGATTTATTGTTAAATTCACCGATGAAGAAAGTAATGATTTTTTCACTGTTTGTAATGCGTACAACGGCTTTATTTAACTCACACACCAGATCTTCTAATCGAATACTTGACTTGATGACTTGATGAAGTATAGCCTGAAAGTTGGCCATTAGCATAGCGGCAGCAATCCCTTTGCCCGAAACGTCGGCAATACAGAACGCCGTTCGGTTGTGGTCGATGGGGATACAATCCAAATAATCTCCTCCAATATTCCACAAAGGTCGATATATCGAGGATACTTCAAAGCCTGTACCCTGAGGCCACTTATCTGGAATAAGCATCCGCTGGACTTCAGTGGCAAGTCGTATTTCATTATTGAATTTTTCCTGTTGCAGCTGTCTGTTAAATAGTCTTTTATTCTCGATGGCTACAGCGATAATATTTGCCAAAGTAGCTACAAATTCGTAGTTGTCATGAACTTTAAGCTTTGAGCCGAAGTGACCTAAGATGACGTAGGCAATAGGTATTTCTTTATGACGAACCGGAATAATATATTCCATGTCGGCAAGCAACTTTTTATCTTTTTTATTTAAAAATTCTGCTTGTGTATATGGTTTTAATATCGTTTCATAGTCCAGATCGGGCAGTGTTTCAAAACCAATATTGGACTTTATATGCCAACAATTGTCGGCTTCTTTAAAGAGGAGGAGCATTTTGTCCACTCCCATTTGCAACTTCAAATAAGAGTTAAATCGGAGGTAAAGTGTTTCAGCAGAGGCGTTTTCATTGATCTCACGGGTAATCTGTGACAAAGAATTGACCTGAATTTCTTTGTAATAAAGCTTCTCTTCCAGCTTCTTGACTTTGGTATGGGTATATACGTCCTCCAGCATAAATCAGGTTTGTGAGTTGGATTTGACATCAAAGATATCTCTTACACCGTTACCAACCAAGTTAAATGCTAAAACCAATAATAATAATACGATTACAGGCGCTATTGCCAATGTCGGTTTGTTACTCAATATAAATCCATAATTTTCACTCAATATGGATCCTAAAGAGGGAGTAGGCGGTTGAATACCAAATCCAAGGTAACTTAATCCGCTTTCCACGATGATGGCAGAGGCAAAGTTAGATACGGCTATGACGATCAATGGTCCTAGCATATTGGGTAAGATATGTTTTCTTAAAATACGGGTAGTGCTCATTCCCATAGATTTTACCGACTCAACATACTTCTCTTTTTTGAGGGCAAGAGTCTGCCCACGCACCAGCCTCGCGGTGTCAACCCACATAGTCAAGCCTACTGCAATAAAGATATTTTGAATACCACGACCGGATACCAACACTATTGCAAAAACCAATATCAGTGTCGGAATACTCCAAAATACATTCATGATATAACTGATGATGTCATCTGTCCTACCACCATAATAACCACTCACCATGCCAATGATGGTGCCTATTGTGATGGAAATAAGCACGGCAAGCAATCCTACAAATAAACTGTATCGGATGCCCAAGATGATACGGTCGAGAAGAGATCGGCCAAATAAGTCAGTACCCAGCCAAAACGTACGATGCTCTATCCCATTCTTTCTGAGTTGTTGATCTGCTTTGTCTCTGGTAAGATCGACCTGACTACCGTCATCAAGAGTAATCTGATACTGACTTTCATGCTGAATGACTTGTATGGCATTGTCCCCAAAAAGCCATTTGGCCTTATGTATCGTGATTGGTGTTATTTTGGAAGTAGGCGTTTCCCCATCATACGGATAATATGTCAGACTGTCTGAGCCGATGTGGTAGCTTTCCACCGGAATAAAAAAATACTTGTTTGTGCGCCCATTTAAGAGAAAATTAAAAAAAGATGTTTGCGGAATGTCCTGTGGTTTGGGGATGGCGACGAGGTCGATGGCGAAGCCCGGTTTTTTTAATCCGATGCCTGTAATTTGCTCATTGATATCAGGTGTCTTGTCTCCGGTAAAGAGGTAAGCAAAAGTCGCTAATACCGTACAAAAAATTATAAACCCAAGTGCTATGGTTCTTGGCTTCTCTTTGATAAACTGTTTAAATAAGCCCACTTGGCTCGACATATCGGAAAATTATGAGGTAAAATAACGAATAACTTATAAGATTTTAATATCAAGCCCGATTTTTTTAAGACAAATGATATCTCATTTTGCCAATAAGACCATCAAAACTATTGTAAAACCTTCAATTTTCTTTCGAAGGCATTATTTGATAAAAATAATTTTGCCTATGATACCTTGTGGATTCTCTTTGTTGAGGGTTGTTGTGCCGAGGACATAATATACACCGGATGCTACTCTACGACCATTGAAGTCTTTACCATACCAGATGGCTTGACCTCCCTGAGACATGGTTTCAAAAAGTAATTTTCCATTGATGTCTGCTATTTTAACATTGGAGTCATGCGCCAATCCTTGGATTACGACAGGCCCATCATAGCCGGGACGTACCGGATTGGGATATATGGTCAATGAAGCTTCGTGATAAGGTTTACCTATTGACGCATCAGTGCGGTACATCTGGATACCGGCACTGGTGCCGATGTACACAATTCCTTTTTCTTTGTCTATTTCCAATACCCTGACATTGTTGTCTGAAAGCGGTGAGTTTTCCCTTGTCAGGTGCAGAACTACTTCATCAACAGAGGGATTTGTGACATATATGCCATTGTTGGTTCCTATCCACTTTCTGCCGGCACCATCTTCAGTAATGACATTGACCTGTTGTCCGTATAAAAATGGGCCCAAGTCTCCTTCATCCTGGATAATGGGAAATTTCGTTTCACAATTGCTGCCACTTTCAAAAATCTCCGACCCACAATCTATGACAAATAATCCTGAAACAGTACCGACCCATATCCTACCATTGGTATCGGAATAGATGCACTTGGGTAGAATATTTTGTTTTTCAAAACTCGAGTAAATAGGTAATAAAGTCCAACGATCATCGGAAGAAACAAAGGTATTTTTGCCGGGATCATAGACGATGATACCTCGCGATGGCTCAACACACCACAAGTATTCGTTGATAGGGTCTATTGCAAATTGAATTAGCTTGATAACGCCGTAATTATTAGCAAAGCCTTTGTCTGTTCCGTCTTCGCCCCGGACATAGACACATGTGGGACTCAGCACATTGGTAGCCCACAGGTTGCCCTTGCTGTCGAAAGCTACATCACTCACTCGGGTGGCATTGGGGTCGCCGGGAGCTGTTTGGAGTGCTGAATTTGTGGCGTTGTAAATCTTCCGTTCGTCACCCTTGATGGATATCAGACCATTGATATATGAGCCGATAGCCAATTCGCCGCTATTATCATTATATGCAAATGAAGACATGTCTGTTATCGGTGTCGGAAACGCAAAAAATGGGTCGTTGTATTGGTTTTGAATCGTCCAGAATCCATCTTTATAGGTGAAAAGCCCTTGATTATTGTACACACCCTGGTAGGTGGGGCTATGTGCACCGGGGGTTACATACAGCGCATCTTTGTTTTTCAACATGGCTTCTACGTCATCAGACCAAGGGGAAAGGCGGTTGAGGTCAATTATTCCGGCTGTCATCTCCGGGAGATTGATATACCTGAATCCGTGATAACTATCTGCCAGCCAAAGCTTGTTTTCTGCCTCTATAGCGTATTGTAAGTTGGCATTTTTACTTCGATCATAATCCACATTTTGTAAATCAGTGTTGTAAATAGCTATTTCGCCGATACAATTTTTGTTTTCCAACTCGTCCGCATTACAACTGCCGCCAACCAATAAGAAATCTTTACCGGCATTGAGGTAAGCCACACTCTTAATAGTCTTTAATGTGTCGATTTTAGCGGTCGAGCAATCCGTATTGATTCTATACAAACTATTGGCCAAAGTAGTATAAACATTGCCTTGGAAAGTAGTCAGGCCTCTAAAGTTCGGATTGTTTCCCGATGGGAGAGTGATTTCTGACCAGTTGCCTATATATGAAATATTAACAGCGTTTTTCTGTTGAATGGTATAAAGGCGTTTGTTGCTGACGATATAAAGGCGGTCGCCGGAAGCAGTAAGCGCATCCACACCGCCTTCTGTTGAAAGTGTATTGGTAAAGACCTGATTGACTGCATCAAACTCTGTCATTCCAAAAGAAAAACACAAGTATATATTGGGACCATTGACTATAGCGGCTTTAATTTCTTTATTCGGTACCAGGACATTATTATTTTTTATATCCTGAAAATTAATAATATCCCGATTGTTGTCCATCAGGTCGAAACTGCCGTCATTATAGTAAATCAATAGTTGCCCGGCTTGGTCGATATATCTGATTTTGCTGATGTTGGAACCCGATAAGCCATCTATGGTAGTCAGGTGTTGTACGTCATCCGAATTGGCTTTGTTGATTAGGACCAGGCCGGATTTAGCATTAAAAACTATGTAGTTGGGCGTTTCGGTTACATCCAATCCCGAGCGATAACTTTGCAGACTTGCCCAGTCATATATACCAAGGTCTTGCGCATTAAGAGAAAGGTTGATTGCTATAAATAAATGTATAAAAAAAGACTTTCGCATATAAAACTGAATGTTATAAATAAGTCAACGGATTTAAAATGAAAAAAAATAACTCAATTTTGATTTATAAAAATAATACCTTGAGCCTCCAATGATGAAATTAAAGTGCATAAGTAATAAATATTACATTATTTTTTGACTTATCTTCCAATTATCCGTCATGTTTAATCCTTTTTTAACGAAAATACCGTCAGTATTATGGTAAAAAGAAGAAATTTTATGAAAAATATGGCGATGGCTTCAGTCGCTTTGTCAAGCCCTGAATTATTCGCCTCCAATATTTTTAACGAAACTTTTGTGACCAATCGACCTCCTCTGAAAAGCCGTAAGTTCACAAGTGAAGCCGTAGAATCCGTTATAAAATCATTTCATGGCGGCGTAAAAAATAAGGAATTGGCATGGTTATTTGAAAATTGCTTTCCAAATACCCTTGACACTACGGTTGACTTTGAGATGATAGATAACAAGCCCGATACGTATGTCATCACCGGCGATATCGACGCCATGTGGCTCCGGGATAGTACTGCTCAGGTATGGCCTTATCTGACTTTGATGAAAAATGATAAGAAGCTGCAACAGTTGATTGCCGGCGTAATCCGAAGGCAAACCAAGTTTATCCACATCGACCCCTATGCCAATGCTTTCTATAAAGACCCGTCCAAAGTGGGTGAATGGAAAGATGACCTCACTGAAATGCGCCCCGGCGTGCATGAACGCAAATGGGAAATTGATAGTCTTTGTTATCCCATACGCTTAGCATACTCATATTGGAAAGAAAGCGGAGACACCTCCCCTTTTGACCAAAGTTGGAAGGAAGGAATCCGCCTTACGGTGCAGACATTTAAAGAACAACAGCGGAAGGATGGCGATGGACCATATAAGTTTCAGCGTACGACCGCATGGGCAACGGATGGTGTTCCGATAGCCGGTTATGGCTATCCATGCAACAAAGTAGGGTTGATACATTCTATGTTCCGTCCGAGTGATGATGCGACTATTTTTCCTTTCTTGATTCCATCCAACTACTTCGCTGTAAAGGTATTGCGATATGCTGCCGAGATGGTTTCCGCTCTTTTTTCTGACAATGCCCTTGCTTTATCCTGTATAACGCTGGCTGAGGAGGTTCAGGCTGCCCTTGACACCTATGCAACTACGCAACACGTGAAATACGGCAAGGTATATGCCTTTGAAACCAACGCTTATGGAAGCTACAACCTGATGGATGATGCCAATGTTCCCAGTCTATTGTCATTGCCTTATCTGGATGCTGTAACGGTGGATGATGCGACGTATCAAAATACACGTCGTTATATTCTTTCGTCCGACAATCCGTTTTTCTTTGAGGGTAAGGCAGGATATGGCATCGGAGGTCCACATACCGGAATGGATATGATATGGCCGATAGGACTCACTATGAGGGGCTTGACGAGTACAGATGACAAAGAAATCCGTTCTTGTATCGTTCAGTTGATGAATACCCATGGCGGTACAGGATTTATGCATGAGTCGTTCCACAAGGATGACGCAAGCCGCTTTACCCGTAAATGGTTTGCTTGGGCTAATACATTATTTGGAGAGTTCCTTTGGAAGACATTTAAGCAAAAGCCTTATTTGTTAAAAGAATTGTAAAATTAAATAGACCAATAAGACGTTTTCTTTAATAGATCAATATTAAAAGTCAATTCGGTATTAGATGTATAGAAGAAAGGCTATTTGTTTATCTTCAATGTCTTTTTGCAATAAAAAAAACTCCAAGTAGAATCACACTATTTGGAGTTTTTGACAAAAAAAATGCGATTATTTCTTCTTTTTAGGCGAAATAAGTACGCCCATCCGCTTCCCTTCTAATTTGGGTAATGCCTCGGCTGCGCCCACATCTTCTAATTCCTTCATAAATTTCAAAAGGAGTAATTCACCACGGTCTTGAAAGACTATGCTACGACCTCTAAATTGAACATAAGCCCTTACTTTGGCGCCTTCACCTAAAAAGTTGCGTGCGTGCTTTACCTTAAATTCAAAGTCATGCTCATCCGTATTAGGGCCAAATCTTATCTCTTTGATGACCGTTTTAACTGTCTTGGCCTTGAGCTCGCGATCCTTTTTCTTTTTATTGTATAAAAACTTTTGATAGTCGATAATCTTAACCACAGGAGGGACGGCATTGGGGGATATCTCAACTAAATCCATGCCTGTTTTTAGCGCCCAATCCAACAATAGGGATGTAGAATAAATACCGGTTTCGACTTCATGCCCGGCTACTTCACTTACTTCGGTAAAGTCATCACCGATCAACCTCACCTCGGGTACTCTGATTTGTTCATTGATGCGAAATAGGGGCTTTTCTGCCACCCTTTCCACTCTTTCTCTTTTTGCCAAATTTAAAATTAATGTTTAAAAATATATGATTTCGTTTTGTCTTTGTAATGTACCCTCAAACGTTTAGATACCGCTCTTTAGTTCCATTACCGAGGACAAAGGTAGTAGTTTTTTATCATTCAATGATTTATCACAATATTTTTTTTCAGGATATGATGTCTTGTTTATTCCTTATTCAACAATCGAGGTTTCCAAGACCGAAGATTGTTGATTATGTGAGACATCCCGATGCACTAATCGTTTCAATGATTTCATCAAACCATTGATTACGATTAATACTTCGATACCACAATTGTCTTATGCAGACTTTGGGATAAAATAGGCTCGTGATTATTTGGTGAAACCTTCTTGATAAAGTGGATAAATAAGGAAAATCAGAAATAAATAGGATGGCTCACACAACCTATTTCAATTTTCTTCGTTCCTAATTCTGAAATAATAATCCTACTTTTGGGCTAATTTTTGACAACCGGCTTCATGACTGACTTGCAACTTTCTATTGGTACACCCTGGTGGTATATTGCACTATGCTTGTTTACCGGCATTGTATTTGCTGTTCTGCTGTACCGTAATTTCAACTTTGATCATCCATGGTCGCGATGGGCTCGCCCCTTGTTGTTCTTATTGAGGACATTTGCCGTTGCAATAATTTGTTTTTTGTTGCTCACGCCTGTTTTAAAGCACTTTAGTTATGAGAAAGTCCTGCCTACCATAGTCATAGGCGTTGATCAGTCTATGTCAGTCGGATATGCCTTGGGCAACGAGCAGAAAGATATTACCGATAAAATAAAAGCAATCGGTCAAAAGCTGGGTAACGACTACCATGTTTTATTTCAGTCTATCGGTGACGATATCAAAGGGGAGATATCAGACACCTTTAATCGTCCTGCGACCAACCTAAATCAATTTTTTCAGGGAATCAATGATGGCGCCGGGATACAGTCTTTGGGAGCCGTGGTGCTATTGTCTGATGGTATTTTTAACACAGGCGCAAGCCCTTTGTTTGAGGCATCCCGCATAAAAGCTCCTATCTATACCGTTGCTGTGGGTGACACCACGCCACCGCGTGACCTTACAATTCGCAATGTCCTACACAATGAAATCGGCTTTTTAGATGATATCTCCAAGGTTCAGGTGGATGTTCAGGCTTTTCATCTGGAAGGCCGCTCCGCTACAGTCAGCATAAGCCAAAATGGTCAGACCATCCAATCTAAACCTATTTCTATACAGGGAAATGATTTTTTCAAAACAGTAGAATTTCAGGTGCCTCTTAAAAAAGTAGGCCTGACGAAATACGTTGTCCGGATTACCAACCAGCCGGGAGAGGCGACATTAACCAATAATGTGAAAGAATTTTATATTGATGTCCTAAATAGTAAGCTCAATATCGAAATGGTGGCCGCTTCACCACACCCCGATATCGCCGCTATTAAATCAGTAATCGAAAAAAATAAGAATTATGATCTCCAAATACATTACCTGTATGAACCGGTCAAACTACGTGAGAAAATAGATTTGCTCATCCTCTTTCAAGTCCCTACAACCAATAGCTTTAATACGGCATTTAATACCCTTTGGAAAGCCATTCAAAATAGACCTATGCCGACCTTGTTTTTTCTGGGCGGTCAAAGCGATGTTGTTGGTTTTAACAGAATTCAAAAGGAACTGAATATTACCGGTGGACAAGGCAGCATCAATGATGTTTATCCAATATTACAGACTAATTTCCTTTCATTCGAAGTGAAAGACAATTGGAAAGCCGGTCTTGTAACATTTCCACCACTTCAGGTGCCTTTTGGAAGTTTTACTGCCGGTGTCAACACCCAGATATTGATGAGTCAACGCATTGGTAGGGTAGAAACAAAGTATCCATTGTGGCTCATCGGTCAAGACGATAATAAAAAAGTGGGTGTTGTCGCAGGTGAAGGCCTGTGGCGCTGGAAACTGAATGAAACTGCTAAAACCGGGAAGTCGGAAGTGTTTGACGACTTGTTAAATAACACGATGCGCTTGCTAGCGACAAGAGAAGATAAGAGAAAGTTTAAATTGGCGACAAATGAACGCTCTTATGAGATCAATAGCAATATTTTGTTTAGTGGTGAGCTTTACAATGACAATTACGAGCTTATTAATACGCCCGAAGTCAATTTATCGGTAAAAAATGCATCCGGCAAGGAATTTACCTATATACTTGACCGCACAGAAAAGGCGTACAAGTTGGATATCGGACGATTGCCCGCCGGCGAATATACTTATCTGGGCAAAGTCCATTATCAAGGAAAAGATATGGTTTCAGATGGTAGTTTTACAGTGAAAGCAGCAGATAAAGAGATGTATGATTTGGTGGCTGACTTCGGTACATTAAGGCAAATAAGCGAAGATTCTAAAGGTAAATTTTTGAAAGTTGCCGACTTGGATAAGTTGGTTGACCTCATTCAATCCAATGACAGTATTAAGCCGATTTTAAAGAACAATCGAAAGACCGACCCACTAATCAACATCAAATGGATTTTCGGGTTATTGATTATGTTATTGGCTACCGAATGGGCATTGCGTAAGTATATGGGAAGGTATTAAAATGGATTTCGGCAAACTTACAGACATCAGTAAAGTTGACTTTTCCTTACCTCATGAAGATCGGTTTTATTTTGAGGGAAAAGAGGAAGAACCGATTCAAATATTGTTGGGTGCTCCCGGATGGTCTGTACCCAAGTGGAAAGGTGTCTTATATCCGCGTGGCGCCAAATCTTCTGACTTTGGAGCCTACTATAGCCAACAATTTGCAACCATCGAGTTTAACACGACATTTTATCAGATTCCGAAGGAGGATATGATCGAAAGGTGGTATCAGATGACGACTCCGGATTTCACCTTTTGTCCAAAGATGTTTGCCGGGATTAGTCAACAGAGCCATTTTGCAATGGGCAATTCGGTATTGCCCGATTTTCTGGATAGGATGACCATGTTTAAAGAAAAGTTAGGCATGTTATATATGCAAGTCCCTCAAAGTTTTTCAACAAAAAAGATGGATGCATTGAAGCGTTTTATCAATAACTGGAGGCCTGGATTGCCATTGGCTATAGAGTTGAGAAATCCGACCTTTTTTGAAGGAAGACAAGGAGAATCAATAGCTGAAGAAATGGCGGCTGCCGGCGTGAGTTGGATGATAACCGATGTGGCAGGCCGACGGGATGTAAGTCATCCGTATATCACGGCACCGTATATGGGGATTCGATTTGTCGGCAATATGGAAGAAAGCGACTTTGGACGTATAGATGCTTGGATAGCGAGGCTGTTAAGGTGGCAAAAAGCCGGAGTTAAAGTGGTGTATTTCTTTATCCATACGCCGGGAGATGACTTGCCGCACTTACTGTGTGATTATTTTGCCGGGCAATGGGAAAAAGCGACCGGAATTAGCCTGAAGTATCCGAAAATATTGGCGTCATAGCAGTAGTTTGATTTTAAAATGTTGAAAAAAACATAAAAAATAGCAAATTGTGACCGGAGCCACCATATTCTGATAAGGCTGAGAATTGGTAGAATCACTGCAAAACATACAAGTGTATCATATTGTGATCATGCCTATTTTTTCTGATGGCGGATTTCCTTTAAAAATTCTGAAGCACCCTTTAAAAAATCAAATTGTGTTATTAATAATTCATGTAAGGCTTTTAAAATTTCATCATTCGCTATTGTAACATGGTTTGAATTATTATAACCCACACAACTTGAGGTGCTTGTAATATCGGTAAAATTGTTAGAAAAATTAAAACCATTGTAAAAGACCGCCGGACTGATTTTGAGCTTTTCACACAATAATAATAATTCATTAAATCGGATTTCTCTTTGGCCATTTTCGATTTTGATATAAGTCCTATAGTCAACTGCAATCACTTCAGCCAAATCCTCCGGTGTGAAGTTGCGATATTCTCTAAAAAACTTCAATAGTTGTCCGGTTTGTACTGTTTCATTCATATATCTATGTATATATTATATTTATTTGATATATATTTATAAATATACTACAATTTTTTACAAATAACGATTAATTTTTGTATGAGTATGTCAACCACTTACATTTAGTTTTGTCTTGATATTAAAAATTATTTTTTTTACCTATTAAAAATCATGTATTTATGCAAAACAAAATTACAATAATTATTCTAATTGTAATCTCAATTGGAATGATAAAGGCTACGTCTCTAGCTCAGATTTCGCCTGAAGGCAGTGGTTCCTTCGGGAATACCTTAAATCAACAGGTAACGTGGAATGAGCACGAGGTATTTACTTACTATGTAAATGATGCAACAACAATTCGGGAGGTAAACGATCTAGATTTAGTGTCCATGCAACCTCGAAAACATGAATATACGTATAAGTACGTATGGGATGAAAATGGATTTAATTATTATGAAAAAACACAGCATGGTCACTTGCAAAACAATGCTTATTTCAGCTTTCCGGATAAGACCTTTAGGTATGAATATGAAGGGATAAAAGATGTAGCTTTAGATGGAACAATTACCGGTTTTCAAATATCTGATACCATAATGAGTCTTACTACGTGGCAAGGTCTCACTTTAGAACAAGTGTCACCCATATTTCCAAAACCTGCCAATTTTACTTTTGTACCGATGTTGTCAAATCAAAACATTGCAGATATGCTTTCTTCGGGGTTTAAAGTATTGGTAAATACGCCGGATAGATTAGAGATCGCCAATAGTGAATTTCGAAGTATAATCGACGGGATCAATAACACGAGATCTACTATCTATTTTGAATCGGATGGATCAATTTTATCGATTCACACAAGTTATTATTCTTATGATAACGATTACATTTATAAAATTAAAGAGGTAGATCAGTTTTATAAAACTTTGGTAAGTGGCTTATGTGTTTTGCGTGTTTGCGAAAATACGTATTCGGATGTAGTTTTAGGGTCTAATCCTTTGCAGCCCAGAATAGGTAAAAGTTCTGTAAAGCATGAAGTAAAAATCTTTCCTAACCCTTCGAATGGTAACTTTATTATTAAGCCGGAAAGTGATTATCACATAGATGGGTTGGAAGTTTATGATATGAGCGGTAATAAAGTAGCTACAAAAGTTGGCAGAAACATGAATAACTCTATACAGCTTAGTGTAATCAATCCCATTGCCGGTATTTATATCTTAAAATATACTATCGCTGGAGTTTCATATACCGAAAGACTTCAAATTTATTAATCCTTTTTTTAAAATTTAAATTAAATTTCATGAAAAATATTATATTTATAATTATAATAATGATATTTGGAATTGTTTCCGATATCATTGCTCAATCATCCTTGAATTGTAATTTTCAAGAGAAGAAAGAAGTTAAAAATGGTGCGGTTACAGTTGGCACTTACGAAATAGATGAGACTCTTATGACGACAGCTTCTCCATATATAACACCTTCTACATCGACCCAAGAGCGCAACATAATGTGGATTCATGGCTTAGGGGGAACCGAATATGCATGGTCCGGGCCCATGGTCGCAACGGACTGGGGATTACAAGATGGCACTTTCCCAAGGAGAAATACACATAGCCAGACGACACATTACACAACGGGAGGCATTCCTATGAGAAACTGTGCATATAACGTCATAAATTTTATGAAAGGCAATGTTGTTCAAGGTCAAATTGAGGCGGATTATAAAGACAATATGCTCATAGCTCATAGTCAAGGTTGTATTGTAGCTCGAACTATGAATATGGAAGCAGAATCTAAGCCGGATATCCGTTATTTTGGGGGTATCGCCTTTTTTACCGGTCCTAATAATGGAGCTGAAATATTGCGCAACGCTCGCTCCGTCAATGATGGTGGTACCGGATTGGGTGCTCTTTTGGCCTCCAATGCATGCAATGCTCTTGTCAAAAGTCCAATAAAAAAAAGAATTGCTTCCTTACCCGGGTTAAAAAGATTGATAGGAGGTCCTATATTGGATGCTGTTGCCACCACTGCTTGTGACAGTGAACTTGGAAAGACGGTATTTCAATTTGCTATTGACGGACATGCTAAGCAGGCTCAGACAAAAGCTTATTTACCAAACGCTCCCTTCCTTGATTCATTAAAAAGCTTTGAAACGAATCCCAATCGTGAATTTAAACCACATAGAGTAAATTTTATAAGCCAAGAAGATGATGAAGGATATTTGGTCTGGCGAACTTTGCAGTATCAGATTAGCCCAAGTTCTGCTGAAGAAAGCTTTACAGCGAATGAAGACAGTGGACCAGGTACATTGAAAAGTTTTGCAGATAGCTTAGTAATGTTTGTATATCCAAAAGAAATAGAATCTCTTAAAATTGGGTATGAAGTCAACTTGTGCGATAATTGGTGGAAATATATTAATAATCCATGGCAATGGTGGAAAACAGGCATATGTAGGACCTTACTAGATGCAATTTATGCTTATGAAGATGGTATTGAATTCTTTGAAACGGTCAACGATCAGTGGAAGGTAATTATTGGGGCTAAGCATGGAAAACTTGAATGTGAAATACAGATTGTACAAGAAGATGTGGATCAAAACGACAATCCAATACAAAATTCGTACATTGAATATTATCCTGATATTGTTTCGCAACAAGGATGTATTGACAAAGCTCAAGAAATTGCTGGTTGGCCAGATATTATCAGTGCAGAGGCTGATTTCGGATTTAATGGAGACTGGGTTGAAGAGCCTTCAGATGGAATAGTCCTATGCCGGTCACAACAAGAACTGCCCGGTCAGACGATGATGCCACAGCAACTTCATGGCTCAAGCCACATGCAGATAAGGAATGATAGGAATACGAAGACAGCCCTTAAAAAATTATTTAATAATGAGATTGTAGAATATGTTTGGGAACAACCATCAGGAGATTGGTTTGCAACTCCTGTTAGATAAAATTTAATTATGGCTGGCGACTAAGCCTCCTGCTTTTTTAAAAAATATACAATGAAAATGAACTTGATAATATTAAGTATGGTTTACATACTGTCCGCATGCTGCAGAGAAGAAATGCCTTCGCCTTGTAAGACCCCTCCTTGTGATAGTATCGTAGAAGGTGATAGTACACTACAGTTGCTTTGGCAAAAACAACTTAGAATCGATGGGGAATATACGCCATATAACTCCATTTTGATCACTAATAAACATGTAGTTTTTTTCTACGATTATGATGAACAGGAGAAAATGTTATTTGTTGATAAAGAAGATACTAGCATTAAAAGGTTTTTTGGACCTAACAAGGGTAGTTATCATGACAGGTTTTATCTTCCTGAAGTAGGAATAATAGCAATTGATTATCTTTCAGTATTTAGAGGGACTGGACCAAATGATATTAAGAAAATAGCTTCTACTACAACAGAGTTACAATACAAAACAAGAAATGTTTTATATAATGATCACTTATATATGAATGTCAGAGACGATAATAAAGGGGAGAATTATATTTATAAAATCAATGTAAGGACAGGTGAACAAACTATTGATATAAAGGTAAAAGATAGTGATTATCCGCAATATGATAAGGTAAGTATAGGTGCACCTTGTTTTATGACATTGACCAATGGGGATATAATCGCCAATTATAGTTATCTGTTTTGGAAGGGTAATCAGGCAGAAGTAATAAGTAAAGTTGAAAATTATAAAACAAAGCAGGTGCTTTGGACGAATAATAGTGGGTGGATCAATTCATTTCAGGAGAATATTATTACTTATCATGACAATGTCATTTCCAATGGTAATTGGGGGCTCAACTGTCTAAATCCATATACAGGAGACACAATCTGGACAACTCCCGTCCCTGTTGGTGACCGTGATCCTCGTGGCTGGGGTGGTAAAAATCTTTTACTTGTTGGTAATACGGTATCCGAATTGACTCAAGGTCATTTTACCATGTTCAATGCTGATAATGGTAGTGTGATATATGACAGTCCATTAATATTTTCCCCACAATCTAACTCAGAACTTACCTATTTTGATGGTGTATATTACTGGACGGCGGCACAGGGAGGTTATTCTTGGATATTTGGTTTGCGTGCATCAGATTATAAGGTGGTACTGAAGATGAAAAGCCCCAACCTGGGTAAGCCGCCGTATTATAATGATCCCAACTATGATTGGAATGGGTTAAATATAGATCCGGAGACGCGTCTCGCCTATACAGCAGATGGTTTCTTTGCACAATGTTTTAGGATACCAGAAAAGTGGGAATAGTCCTCTGTAGGTCACAACAAAAACTGCCCGGGCAGACGATGATGCCACAGCAACTTCATGGCTCAAGCCACATGCAGATAAGGAATGATAGGAATACGAAGTGGGCGTTATTGGGATTATACGACAATACATTAGATAGCAATTCAGATGGAGGGAAATGGTTTAAAACAGCAAGAAAATAACTGAAAGATATGCGGGCGGCATTACCGCCTGCATATGGTAAAAAATGATGAAAATGAAATTAATATATATAATGGCACTACTTGCCATAGGTTGTACTAAAGACCCTATGCCCACACCGTGCAAGAATCACGACTGCTCGGACACCATAAAGCCAAAGGAAAATAAACTTGAACTTATATGGCAAAAGCAACTTAGAATAGATGGAGATTATACAGTTGGCTATCCTCAAATAAATATTGATGATTATATCGTCTTTGGTTATGACGCAATAGAGCAGGAAAAGTTATTATTTGTCAATAAGCGTGATACCTCGTCATCACGATTTTATGGGCCTAATTTTGGTAATTATGTGGATCGGTTTTATCATCCTGTGGTGGGATTAATAGCAGTGGATTACAAACAGATATTTGCAGGGCACACTACAGAGAGTATGAAGTGTATTGCGGGTGCACCTCCTGGGCTACAATTTGGAGCCAATAGTAATTTGATAGGCGATGAACTATACATGGATGCCCGGGATGAAGGGAGGAGGATCAATTACATACTGAAGGTCAATGTGTTGGATGGCGGTATCAGTTACGACAGAATAGTGAAAGATAATGAGTATCCGGAGTATGATGAGATATCGATACAAGTACCATCATTGTGTATTGGCAGAAACAATGATTCAATATTAATATATAACTATTGGAGGTGGAAGGGAATCCATGCAGATAAACCATTTAATGATGCTAAAATAATCAATCAGGACAAGCTGTTATGGCAAAAGGAAGCGTATAAGATATCTACCGTTCAAGCAAATACAATTTCGTATAATGGCAAAACAGTGGGAGTAACGCCTGACTCAATCTATTACGTTGATCCATTGACTTACGAGACAATTTGGTCGCTTGCGCCAATACATAAATCTGAACCCAATTTATGGTCTATAAAAAATATCATCTTGCTTGATTCCAAGTTGTATTTTTTAGGAAATGGTCATTTTGTGGTGTTAGATGCCAATAGTGGAGCTGTACTATACGACAGTCCAAAGGAGCTTTCCTTCCCAACTTCCAATAGTAAATTAACGTATTTTGATGGTGTGTTTTACTGGACAGGGCTTGAGGGATCTAAAAGTTGGATCTTTGGTTTGAGAGCGAGTGATAAGAAGGTTGTACTCAAGATGTTGAGCCCTAATCAGGGTAAGCCTCCTTATTATAACGATACCAACTATGACAAGAGAGGCTTGAGTATTGATCCTGAGACACGGCTTGCCTATACCCACGACGGATTTTTTGCCCAGTGTTTTAGAATACCGGAGAAATGGGAATAGTCCTCTGTCAGTCACAACAAAAACTGCCCGGGCAGACGATGATGCCACAGCAACTTCATGGCTCAAGCAATATTCAGAATGGGGGTTAAACGCAAAAAGCAATGAATTCATAAAGTATATTGCCAACTTTTAGCTTTTTGAATTCAACCCGATTTCAGACGTAAAGGTTTTGGAAAGTCATATAATGTTGAATATGAGCCATATAGCAAACATATTTGTCTTTTGTTGAACATGAGATTGAGCATTTAATCAGCATATTTTTAAACTTCCGTTTCCTCCTTTTTTTTACCTTTGACATTACCAAATTAATCCCGTATTCAGCAGTAAAGGTTTTGAAAAACCGTATAATGCTGATTATGAGGGCTAATCCCGATGTACGAGTCGTTTCAATGGTTTACAGAAACCATTGATTACAAGTCGTACATCGATTCCGGATTTGTCTAATGCGGAATTTGGGTTAATGCTAAATACTATTCTCATGCAAAAGTTATTGTTTATAACCATCTTATGCTATTTGACCAATTCTGCCTGTGCTGCTGTGTGGAATGTAGGTAGCGATAAAACATACAAAAAACCAAGTGATGTAGCCTCTTTGGTCAATAATGGAGATACCGTTTATATTGACCCGGAACTGTATTTGGATGACGCCTGTAAATGGAATAAAAGCGGCTTAAAACTGATTGGGTTAGTTTCCGGTGATAGTCGCCCCATTATCCGATATACAGGCTATATCCCCAATGGTAAAGGTATTTGGGTATTTGAATCTCCCGGAATTTCTGATGATATTTACATCGCCAACCTTGTTTTTGAAGGCGCTCGAGTGACGGACAATCAAGGCGGAAATGGCGCGGGCATTCGGTTTCAAGCCAATAACCTCACTATCCGTAATTGCGTTTTCCGAAATTGTCAAAACGGTATCCTCGAAGGTCATAATGCTGTCAAGTCGAGCAATGTCTCCATCTTGGCGTGTGAATTCGATAATAACGGCTACTCGGGATATGAGCACCACATTTATATCAATGCCTCCACTGATACCTTACTTATAGAAGGATGTTATTTTCACGATCCGCGCGGTGAAGCCAATTCTGTCAAAACTCGTGCACAAAACGCCTTCATACTCTATAACTACATCGACGAAGCCGATGGCAATGGTAGTTATGAGATTAATATTGCACAAGGCGGTAACAATATCATCATGGGTAACGTGATAATTCAGGGAAAAGCCGGCGCCAATCATGCCATTGTCGGCTATGATGACGATATCAACCCTATCGAAGACTTTTATTTTGTCAACAATACAGTTATTAATTACTTTCCGGGCAATGTTCGGTATTTCCATATTAGCCCGACAGGCATCGACCGTTTTAAAATTTTCAACAATATTTTTACTTCTGTGCCAAATGCTTCGATAACTTTCATAAGTGGTAATGTGCCCTCTGCTGTGGATACCGCCGGTAATATCTTTTCCAAAAACTTTCCCGATCCATGGTTTAAGGATGTTGATGCTTCGGATTTTTCATTGAATGAATTGGCTGTCGGGATTGTAAACTCCGGAATTGACGCCGGCTTTGATCAATATGGCTTTGCCCTCATTCCGACAAAGTCATTCGTTTCAATGACAGAAGGCCTTGCGGTTCGAACTATCCAAGGTGGAAGTATTGATCCGGGTGCGTACGAATATGCGCCCAAAAGTCATACATACACTTCCTTTAAGACAGTAAATGCTTTTCCTAATCCGACGAATTCTTTTTTCTCCATCCCCGTCAATAATTTGTCCGTTCGGGATATTAAGATGTATGACTACCTTGGAAAGCCATTTTCCGGTTATACTATTCGGGAGATTAAGGATAGAGTCGTGATAGATTTAATTTCTGCGAAGTTGGGACTTTATTTCGTCAACATAGATTGTGGAAATACGACTGTCATGGTAAAAATTCTCATTTTAAATTAAAACAAATTATAATATTTGTTGTTTTTAGTCGTATTTTGGCGATTATAGCTTGTACTTTTATCCATGATTTTCGCAGATATCATATTGCCACTCCCCATCAAAGACACTTATACTTACAGTGTTCCGGACGAATTAGTTGACTCAATCCGGAAAGGTCATCGGGTCGAAGTTCAGTTTGGTTCAAAAAAACGCTATACAGGTATCGTAGCAGATATCCATTCTCACGATCCGGACTATCAGAAGATAAAGCCCATACTCAACTTGCTGGACGATAACCCCATCATTACTCAGAAACAACTCGATTTGTGGCATACTGTCAGTGATTACTACGTTGCTCCTTTGGGTATGGTGATGAACGCTGCCTTGCCGGCCGGTATCAAACTCAACTCCGAATCCATCTATATCGGACACGAAGATTTGAATCAGGTTTTGGATCAATTGGAAGGCGACGAACACACGCTCGCTTCGGCTATACTATATCAATCGGAGATGAGTCAAGCCGCCATAGAAACATTGTTGGGAAAGCAGAAATCTTTTGCCGTCGTCAAATCAATGCTCAATCAGGGCCTGATTGAGTTGAAAGAAGTATTAAAAACAATCTACAAGCCACGCTATGAGCGGTATGTGAAGCCTTTATTTGATACATCCAATGAAAGTTTGAGTCCGGTTCTTTCCCAAGTTAAAAATGCGCCCAAACAATCTGAAATCATACTTTTTTTGGTTCAAAAAATGTTTTCATCTGACCTGATTCGTGTCAAAGATATTGAAAACCAGTTTCCCAATTCCTCTTCAGCACTCAATACCCTTGCTAAAAAAGGTATTATCCTCATCGAAAGAAAAGAGGTGTCTCGACATGGTGATGATAGTGAGGTGGACTTTACCAATATAAAGCTCTCCTCCAGTCAAACCAAGGCGTATGAGGAGATAAATCGGCTCTTTGAAGAATACAACACCGTACTTTTGCATGGCATCACCGGTAGCGGCAAGACATTGGTCTATCTCAAGCTAATTGAAGATACACTTGCAGCAGGCAAACAGGTTCTTTTTATGGTCCCTGAAATATCTTTGACTACGCAGCTCGTCAGCCGGTTTGCAGCATATTTTGCGGATTCAGTAAGTGCATATCATTCTTCGGTAGGAAGTAATCATAAGATTGACCTTTGGATGGATATCAGCAAAGGGAAACCCCTCGTGATAGCAGCTCGATCCGGTGTTTTCCTGCCTTTTACCGACTTGGGTCTCGTCATCATGGACGAAGAGCAGGATTCTTCTTTTAAACAGAATGACCCTTCGCCTAAATACCATGCCCGTGAGACGGCTTTATTCTTAGCTGCTCAATATGGCGCTAAAGTCGTTCTTGGAAGTGCCACGCCTTCCTTTGAATCGTACTATAATGCTACTCACGGAAAATTTGGCTTAGTCAAATTGACAGAACGATTTGGTAATAGCCAACTGCCTACTATCAACTTGATAAACCGAAACCTGATTGAGCACAATGCAAAAGGGAGCCACTTTAGTAAAATTGTCGTACACGAGATGCTTTCCCGATTGAACCGGGGTCAACAGTCCATCGTCTTTATCAATCGCCGTGGATACAGCACCATGCTGGTATGCCCCCTTTGTGAATGGACGATGACTTGCAAAAATTGTGACGTCTCCATGACTTTCCATAAGTATCAGAATAAATATTTATGCCACTACTGTGGCTGGGTGAAAGAAGCAGAACCGGCATGCCCGGAGTGTGGCAATGTTGACCTCTCTCAAAAAGGACTGGGAACACAAAAGATTGAAGAAGAATTAAGGATTCTCTTTCCCGAAGCCAATATTGAAAGATTAGATGTCGATGCAGTAAGATCCCGCAACAATCTAATGTCATTGTTGCAAAAGATGGAGAACAATCAGATAGATATCCTCATCGGTACTCAGATGGTGAGCAAGGGTTTGGATTTCAAAGGCGTGGGCTTAGTGTGTGTGGTGAGTGCCGATCAATTGGCACGTTTCCCTGATTTTAGAGCGCATGAGCGAGCCTTCCAATTGATGGTACAAGTGAGCGGCCGATCAGGGAGAGCAGACCAGGAAGGTTCCGTATATATTCAATATGGTAATATACGTAAAAACCTCTTACAATACATCGTTGACGCGGATTATGAGGGCTTTTACGAGCATGAAGTAAAGGAAAGAAAACAGTTTGTTTATCCTCCCTATTGTCGATTGATACGCATTGTGGTGGGGCATAAAGCGCCCGATGTTGCCCGGCATGCTGTAAAGGTATTAGCTGAAAAACTTCGAAGTAAATGGGGAGGGCGAATCATCGGACCTGCACCGGCGATGATTCCACGTATCAACAACAAGTATTTGTTTGAAATTTTACTTAAAATTGAGCGCAACAGTAAGATAATAAAGGATATAAAAGTGGATTTAAACGCAGGAATATACGAGTTAAACACGATGGAAATGTTTAAAAGTGTATCCGTGAGTATAGATGTTGATCCGATGTAATTAAAAAATTGTCCCGATGCCTGTTTGCAGGGTTTTTCAATGCATTATTTTAACAATTTAAAAAAATTTATATACTTTTGCAGTATGGAAGACAATGGTTTATTGTACGTAGAAGACAACATTAGAACGCTTGATTGGCGGGAACATATCCGGATGAGACCCGGAATGTACATCGGCAAGTTGGGTGATGGTCAGTCGCCGGATGATGGGATCTATATCCTCATAAAAGAAATCATCGACAACGCCATGGATGAATACTTCATGGGCTTTGGAAAAGAAATACACATCAAAATACAAGAAGAAAAAGTGATAATTAGGGACTTTGGACGGGGAATTCCTTTGGGCAAAGTCATTGATTGTGTCGCTCAAATCAATACCGGAGGAAAATACGATTCTAAAGCATTCAAAAAGTCTGTCGGTCTCAATGGCGTTGGAACAAAAGCAGTGAATGCACTCAGTGATTATTTTACAGTACAATCTTACCGCGATGGGCTTACCAAAAGAGCAGAATTCTCCAAAGGTGAGCTGATTCAAGATTTTCCGGAAGGCAAAAGCACAGATAAAAACGGTACCATCATTGAATTTATCCCGGATGGTGAGATTTTTAAAAATTTTAGATTCCGTGACGATATAGTCGAACCGATGTTGTGGAACTATGCGTATTTGAATGCCGGACTCAAGATTGTTTTTAATGGCAAAAGCTTTGTCTCTAAGAATGGTCTTGCCGACATGATCGCCAATAGAACCAATCCGGATGAACTCCTTTATCAGCCAATCCACCTGGTTGGCGAAGACATCGAAATTGTTATGACCCATGGTCACCAATATGGCGAACAATACAGCTCCTTTGTCAATGGTCAGAACACGACGCAAGGTGGAACACACCTCAACGCCTTTAGAGAAGCATTGGTCAAGGTGATGCGAGATTTTTATAAAAAAGATTATGACGCCCGCGATATCCGTACTTCCATCATCGCTGCCGTAAGTATTCGTGTTGAAGAGCCTATCTTTGAATCACAGACCAAAACTAAGCTTGGCTCTACTCACATGGGACCCGATGCTCCTTCTATCCGATCATTTGTTACTGATTTTCTTTCTACTGAACTCGATAACTTCCTGCACCGCAACTTAGAAATAGCAGGCCTGCTGCAAAAGAAGATTCTCCAAAGCGAACGAGAACGAAAGGAAATAGCCGACATCAAAAAAGAAGTGAATAAAAAAGCCAAGAAAGCCAATATTCACAACAAAAAACTGCGAGATTGTCGTATTCACCTGAATGATAAAAATGGAGATCCTGAACAAAAGGAAAACTCCATGCTCTTTATTACGGAAGGTGATTCAGCAAGCGGCTCTATAACAAAAGCCAGAAATCCTTTGATACAAGCCGTATTTAGCCTTCGAGGAAAGCCATTGAATTGTTACGGCATGACAAAAAAAATCGTGTACCAAAACGAAGAATTTAATCTGCTGCAACATGCCCTCAATATCGAAGACAGTATTGACGACTTGCGTTACAATAAAGTGATTATTTCGACGGATGCCGATGTGGATGGGATGCATATTCGATTATTGTTGCTTACTTTTTTCCTTCAATTTTTTCCTGACTTGGTACGCAATGGCCATTTGTTTATATTAGACACACCACTCTTTAGGGTTAGAGATAAAAAATCAACGATATATTGTTATTCCGAACGGGAGAAATTAGAAGCTATCGATAAATTGAGGGGTAAGCCGGAAATAACCCGTTTTAAAGGACTTGGTGAAATATCGCCGGATGAATTTAGTGGATTTATCGGAGAAGATATCCGCTTGGATCCGGTTATAATTAAAGAAAATACCGATATTGATAAGCTTTTAGAATATTATATGGGTAAAAATACGCCCGAAAGACAGGTGTTTATCATTGATAACCTTAGAGTAGAGAAAGATGATGAGTAGTGGTTTCCATTGATTTTTAATCAAATAATTCGGTAGAACAAAAGAGCTGAAACCTTTCAGGCAACGAAATTAGGTATAAAAAAGTAAAAGGAGTAACAAAGATAACACATATATAAAGATATGTAATTCAATTTAATTGTGTAATTTCGCCCTTTATAAGATTTTATCGTTCAATAAACGAGTCATTTATGTTAAAAAAGATTGTACTTTTTAGTATTTTGTTGATGATAAGCTCACTGAGCTATGCAGACGTTCGCGTTTATGTTGAACCTGCATCCATTGCATCCGGCGCCACCGGTAAAGTATATGTTAAGGTCGATGGATTTGTCAAGGTCTCAGGCTTCCAGCTTAATTTAACATGGGATCCCACAAAGCTTTCATTTCAGGAAGTAGGCGATGCGTCCGCATTAGGGATGGATCCGGACAACGATTTTACGTCATTTCCAAGTGGTAAGCTAAGAGCATCATGGAGCCATCCACAGTCCTCTGAAGCTAATCTTGCCAATGGCACAACCTTATTCTCTATCACCTTTGAAGGCATTTGCGGAAGCACATCTCTCATCGATATTGTCAATGACGGATTCTTTACAGTCCAGTTTAATGACACCAATGGCGATCCGATTCCACATACCGTGACACCGGGTAATATTACGGTGACAGGAACACCGTGTGGAGGAGCTCAGACAGTCGTTAAAATACCTACCTTAGACGCCAATGCAGATGCTAAAAACTGTATCGGTATCCTTGCAGGTCCCGGCTTTACCAGCGTCACCGGTTTGTCATTTGAAATTAATTTTGACAGTAAATGCGCCTCATTCAATGAAATTAGCAATATTAACTCCATACTAGGTGGTTTGTCAAGTGCCAACTTTGACGTCTCTCAGTCAGCCACCGGAAAAATAAAACTCAATTGGACCTCAAGTGTGGCTACATCTCTTGGTGCCAATAGCAAATTGTTTGACCTTTGCCTGACACCTAATAAGTCTTGCTGTAACACAACAAGCGCGATAACGTTGTCCAATGTTACCATAACATTAGCAGGTGGCAGTACCAACAATCTAATAGAACCGGGAGGTATTAATATTAAATGTGGAACTATTCCCGATTGTAACCCGACCGGGTTTGCTATGATCGCATCCGACCATTGTGCCCTTCCTCAAGAGACCATTATTATGGACTTTACAGTGAAGGATTTTAATAAAGTTGCGGGAATGCAGTTCGCTATAGATTGGGATCCGACTTGCCTTCAATTGAATGACGAAGGTGTTATTATTCCATCTAATAAGCCTATAACAGGACTGAACGCAGGTAAGTTTAACCCTTCAGGTAATGGATGTATGATTGTCCTATGGGACGATGCTACAGGTGAAGGTGTTTCTGTACCGGACAATACCATCATATTCAGCCTTTCCTTTAAAGTGTTAGGATCCCTCGGTACCAATTGTTCTGTGAATATTGGATCTAAATGCTTGTCTGGAGGTATGGAATTTGTGCAACAAGACGGAACCGTCATCCCTGCAACAACATGTTCAGGCGATGTCCAGATAAAGGAATGTGAAGACGGCCTGAAAATAGTTGATATCGCAGTTCAAAACTCTAAGTGTGAAAATCCTTGTACCGGTAGTATAGAAGTAAAAGTTACCGGAAGTACCAATCCCGTGATTACTTGGTCTCAGTCAGGCCTTTCTGGAACTTCTGTTTCCGGATTATGCCCGGGAACATATTCTGTAACGGTAACTTCCGGTGCGGAGACAGCAACTAAAACTTACCAAATAGCCTTGGGAACAACTCCTATAAGCCTGACTACAGGTACTGTTACTCCAGCAACATCCGGTAACAACGGTGCAATAGATATTAATGTAAGTGGAGGGACAGGCGCATTTACTTATCAATGGAGTACCAATCCGGTGACAACTACTCAAGACCTCACTAATATTGCTCAAGGCAATTACACTGTAACTGTTACAGATAGTGGTTCCGGTTGTTCTAAGACACTTTCAGTAACAGTCCCTGGTAATAGCTCTACTTTCAAAGCAACTATCACTGCTTTAAAATATGGTGAATATGACCTTTCTTGCAGCAGCTCTTGCGATGGAGCACTTACCGCAGTACCGGATGGAGGAGCAGGAAATTATACGTATAAATGGTCGTTCAAAGACTTAACGTCATCCGTTGCAACCGGTTTGTGCGCCGGTTCATATACAGTGACGATAACCGACGGCGCCGGAGCTACAGCGGTAGCAAACTATACCCTAAAATCACCCCCTAAAATGTATGTTGACTTTGAAATTATTTATCCTACTGACGAACAAGTCAATGACGGTAGCATTAAGGCTAATGTGTTTGGCGGTAAAGAGCCATACCAATATAACTGGACAGGACAGGTTACTTCTTCTGACAGAGAAATAAATAATCTCGCCGTAGGTACATATTATATTATAGTTACCGATGCAAATGGTTGTTCAGCCAACAACTCCACTGTTCTTACCGTGGGTGGAAAAGGTTGTTTTTCAGGAATCGGCGCAATTACACCTAATGGAGACGGAAAGAACGATCGGTTACTCATTACTTGTGCTTCAACAACAGTCAATAAGTTTGCTGTGTTCAACCGTTGGGGACAATTGGTTTACGAAGAATCGAATTATAAAAATGGTTGGGAAGGAATAGACAAGCACGGAACAGCCCTACCTGATGGAGGTTACTACTGGATTCTTGAAGTAAAAGAAACCAATGGCAGTACACAGGTATATAAAGGTTCGGTATCTATCATCCGCTCATTTAGATAAGAATACATTTAAAATATAGAATCCAAGAAACATATAGGATTATGCAAAAAATTTTATTACTCTTCATACTGGTTTGTGGTTCAATGTGGACCATAAATGCTCAGGAACAAGGTATTTATCGCCATTATAGTATATACCCGACACTTATTAACCCGGGAGCTACGGGTATTAACGAAGGACAACACGAGTTTTTGGGCAATATGGTCAATACATGGTCAGGCGCACCGGGTACTCCTATCGGTTATACCTTTGGATATAGCGGGAGCTTTGGTCAGAATGTTGGCCTTGGCCTTCAGTTAATGAATGAATCTCATGCCGCTATCAATAGATTTAAAGCCGCCATCAATTACGCTTATAAGGTGAAATTTGAAGATGCATTCTTCTCTGTGGGAGTATCTACCGAGTTTCAACAAAAAAAGCTAAAAAGCAGTGTGCTGGACGATCCGTCTATAGATCCAACAGATCCTTACCTACAAGCTGCTAATGAAGGAATAAAGTATTTCGATTTCGGACTTGGTATTCATGCCCGTATTAATGAAAAATTTAACTTTGGTATCGCTTTGCCTAATATGGTACATACTTTCATTGATAAGCCTTCCATTTTGTCCAATGAAGAAACTAAGTTCCTTGGCAACTTTGTCGGTTATGTATCCAATAGATTTGATATAGCTGACTTTGATTTTGACATTGAGCCGGGAGTAGCTATCCGCAAGGTTTCTGAAGGAGACGGCAAAGCTCCATTGCTTGGCGATGTCAACTTAACCGGTTATTTTTTGGATAATAAACTGATAGGAGGATTGTCGTATCATTTTGGAGCTGAGCAGTCAGGTGGAGGAATTCTCCTGGGTATAATGCTAAATAAAGTAGGTATCTATTATAGCTTTGATATTTATACAGGCGATTATCAGCCATATAATAATGGTAAACATGAAGTAACTGTAGGGTTTACACTGAACAAAAAACATGCCGAAGGGTCCAAGTAATTGACGGTATTAGTGACTCATGGTTTCCCGCAAAATATATTGGAATCTGTGAAAGCACTGCCTAATATTAGGCACGTGTTTATTATAATAATCGAATAGTACAAGAAAGGCTATCGTTTTGAGTAAATTAAACTCTGATTCAACAATAAAGGTTTTAAAAAAAAGTATAGTGCTGATTATAAGGGACGTCCCGAAGGACGACTATTTTCCGTTTTGTTTAATGCGAAATGTGGATCAAGTCAATTTTACAAAGTTGATTCCCTTCGGTATAATGTGTTGATATTAAATGCAATTTTGATAAAATCAATGTATTTTAAAAAATTATAATAAAATATTTGATGCAAAATCTGGTTTGATATTAAAATAAACTTATATTTGCATCTGATTTATTGAAATCGAAGACTCTCATCCATAAGACTACTACACAGGAATGAATGTATTTATATGCATTGGATTCCACAATCATTATTGTTATACTAATTTGTAAAAATTATTTTCAAATTTAAATATTTGATATTCAGTCATTTGTATATGATTGAATAAAATAATTTAAATTTTTTGAAAGTTTGGCACAGAATTAGATGCAATAAATAAGATGATAAAAAACTAAATCCTATTTTATAACAAATTTTATTAACCAAA
>CAKUWM010000011.1 GCA_934699305.1 uncultured Saprospiraceae bacterium
CTTGTCAGATGTTAAACAGATACAGCAAATAGCCCCAAAGATCATTCAGGAAGTGGGCAAAATAGATGTCCTCATCAATAATGCCGGAATCGTTGCCGGCAAATACTTTCACCAGCTCGAACACGGGGATATTGCAGCTGTTATGAACGTCAATGCCAATGCTATGATGCATTTGACACGCGAGGTTTTACCGGGTATGATGTCAGAGAACAATGGTTGGATATGCAATATTTGCTCAATGGCAGGATTGATATCCAATCCCAAGATGTCGGTATATGTGGCTTCCAAGTGGGCTGCTGTGGGATGGAGTGATAGCCTTAGGTTGGAGATGCATCAGTTGGGTAAGAAAGTCGTTGTGACGACTATTATGCCATACTTTATCAAGACCGGAATGTTTGAAGGAGTGCAATCAAAATTGTTGCCCATTATTGAACCGGAAAAAGCTGCAGAGAAGATAATTCGAGCTGTTGAGCGGGAGCGAAGTATGTTGACAATGCCTCTTCCATACTGGTTTGTCCGCTTGAGTCAGGGCATACTGCCATTAAAGGCATTTGATTGGGTGATGCGACACATTTTTGGAGCTTATGACACCATGCAGCATTTTACCGGAAGAAAGGCTTAAGTCTATACGTCGATGACCAATGTTGCTCCATTTGATAGGCATCATCTAATCATGCCTGCTTTATTGGCTTGTAGGCAATGGCTTTGATTTCTATCAGTAAATGCGGGTGTGGTAATTGATGCACAGCTACCGTTGTTCTTGTTGGGCCGGAAGCATCGAAATATTTTCCGTATTCTTCATTATAAGCTTTGAAGTCATTCATATTGACCAGAAAAACCATTACTTCAGTAAGGTCTTCCAAGCCGGCCTCCATTGATGCCAGGATATCCCGGATGTTTTCGATGACGGCACGTGTCTGCACCCTGATGTCGAGTGTCACTGCACCAAACTCATCGGCTTCAGCTCCGGCAAAGCTATTATCAGGCTTTCTGCTGCTCGTGCCCGAAACAAATAAAAAGTCACCGGCTCGCTTGATATGGGGAAACTTCCCCCGGGGAGTGGCTTTATTAGCCAATACCTTTGCATCATCATTCATGTCTATATGTTTTTTAAAATCAACAAAATCAATCCGGAGAAAATCACAATTTTACAATACAATTGAAACCATGGCGAAAGTAAGACTTATATTCTACATTGTAAAACATGGACAATAAATTACCCATTATTCTACACACTATGAGCGGCGTTTACGCTATTGAGTTTTTATTGCCGGATTGCGATAATTAGTTTATATTTGTTTTGAAAAAAGGAGAAGATATGCGTATAATTTTTTCTACCCTATTTATTGGATTGGCGACACTTTGTTTTAGCCAAAAGTTTAAAGTCGATACTGTATATCAATCCGGTTCTGTGGAATCGAGGGTCAACTTTGTCATATTGCCCGATGGATATACTTCTCAGGAATTGGGTAAGTTTACAGAGGATGTTCAGAAATTTGTCAATACCTTCATTGCCACACCTCCATTCAAACAATATCGGCATTATTTCAACTTTTTTGCCATAGAAGTGCCGTCTGAAGAAAGCGGGGCAAACCATCCGGGAACAGCTACGGATGTCAGTGAGCCGGCTCATCCTGTTTTAAAGACCAATAATTATTTTAGTTCAACATTTGATTATTATCAGATTCACAGACTACTTGTAGCAACCGATGTAGCTAAAGTATATCAGGTTAGTGCCGATAACTTCCCTATGTATGACCATGTCATTATTATCGTAAATTCAGAATATTATGGTGGCAGTGGAGGCGACTATTCCACAGCCTCTACCCATCCTTATTCCAGTGAGGTTACACTCCATGAATTAGGGCACAGCTTTGGCAGGCTGGCCGACGAATATTATGCAGGCGACTTTTATGCTCAAGAAAAAGTCAATATGACTCAAGAAACCGATCCCAACAAGGTGAAGTGGAAAAATTGGATAGGCACAGATGATGTCGGTGTGTATCAACACTGTTGTGGTGAAAGTTCAGCACTTTGGTATCGACCGCATCAAAACTGCAAGATGCGTACATTGAACGCCCCCTTCTGTCCGGTATGTACCCAGGCCTTAGTGGAAAGGATACACACGCTGACTCCGACCTTGGAAAGCTATTATCCGAAAGAAAGTACAATAGAGGCCGGGCTCGACTCTTTGGTTTTTTCGGTCAACAATATTCCGGTTGAGCCGAATACAATTAGTGTAGCATGGGAGGTCAACGGAACGAAGGTGGCATCCGGTCAAGATACATTAATCGTTTATCCTGATTCGCTTGTTATTGGGACCAATAAGGTTGTTGTATTGGTTGAAGATACCACCTCATTGGTTAGAGTGGATGATCACGCTTCCTTGCACTTGAATATGGTGGAATGGATAGTTCAGAAAAACCATATTGGCAAATATGATATTTCTTCCTCCACCCAAAGGTTTTCGGCTAAGATATATCCCAATCCTGCTTCCGACAGGTTGAGCATCCTGATCGAAAGCGAAGGAGAAAAAAACATCAATGTGGTTGTTTCTGATGTGTCGGGACAAAGGGTATTAAGCAAGACTATGAAACCGGGAAAGGCATGGACTGCTGACATCTCTTCGTGGCCCCAAGGCGCATATTTTGTTACGTTTTATAGTGGAAATACCGCTTTGGGTGTACGCAAAGTAATAGTAGAATAGCATGAGAATCGTAAAGTAGTGTTTTTTATCATCATGCCGGGAATAGAAAGTGATCCATTATTCAGGATATGACGCCCCTCTTCCGTCCATCATCATATTATTTCAACCCATTTGCCAAAAAAGTAGTCACAAAAGACGAATATTTCGTAATATTGCATGGTGTACGATAGGGCAGTACTTCACATGGATTTGGATTCATTTTTTGTATCCGTAGAGTGTCTTAAGAATAGTGATCTTTTGGGCAAACCCCTAATTATTGGTGGAGATGGTGGCCGGGGAGTTGTATCGACATGTAGTTATGAGGCGAGGAAATATGGTGTACATTCTGCGATGCCGATGAAGATGGCAAAGCGGTTGTGCCCTGATGCCATCATTCTTCGTGGAGATATGGAGGAATACAGTAAATACAGCCATCTGGTCACGGATGTTATTGCAGAAGAGTCCCCTGCTTATGAAAAAGCATCTATCGACGAATTTTATATTGACCTAACGGGTATGGATAGGCACTTTGGTTGTTTTCACTGGTCTGAACGATTGACGGATAAGATATATAAAGAGACCGGACTTCCCATATCTTTTGGGCTATCGGTCAACAAGTTGGTCTCTAAAATAGGCGCCGGAGAAGGAAAGCCATTGGGTCGGGTATCGGTGAAAAGTGGTGACGAGAAAAGCTATCTGGCTCCTCTTTCAACATCCAAGATTCCGGGTGTAGGCAAGGAAACGTATAAGAAACTCAGCTTTATGGGGGTCAGAACCATCCGTGTTCTGAGTGAGATTCCGGTAAAGTTATTGGAACGGGAATTTGGCAAATCAGGAATCCTCTTGTCGCAACATGCCAATGGGATAGACAAGAGTCCGGTAATGCCTTATACGGAGCAAAAATCTATCTCCACGGAGACGACCTTGTCTCAGGATACGGTGGACATTCGCCATCTCAAAGACTTGTTGTCGGCTATGACAGATAAGCTGGCCTATGAATTGCGCTCCTCCCAAAAGTTGACTTCCAATGTTGCTGTCAAGATCCGGTATGCCGACTTCAATACTTTAACTAAACAACGCCAGGTCGCCTATACATCCGGTGACCGCGTATTGCAAGCTACAACCCTTGATTTATTCAATCGTCTTTATGACCGACGACAGATGATTCGATTGATTGGAGTGAGATTTAGTGGGTTGGTGCATGGAAATTATCAGATTAGCTTATTTGAAGACACTGAATCCGACCTAAGATTGATGGAAGAAATGGATCATATACGCAACCGATGGGGAGCAGGCGCTATAATGCGAGCCAATCACCTTATGCCTAAAAATAAAAACGATAAGGATAAATTTTAGTATTTACCAAAAATACAAAATATAATATTTCTATTTACCTTTTATTTCTACAAATAATATTACCTTCGCCTCAATTTACTTTATTAACATTTTGTCATTTTTAATTTATCTGTTGGATGAAAAAAATTATTTTACTATTTCTACTTAGTATAGCTACCATGTCAGGCATCAAAGCGCAATTGCCCGATGGAGCTATTGCTCCGGACTGGACTATGACCGACTTAGACGGCAATGTCCACCACCTTCAGGATTACTTGGATGAAGGCAAAACCGTATTTATTGACATGTTCGCTACTTGGTGTGGACCATGTTGGAACTATCATCAGACTCATGCACTGGCAAATCTATATGATCAGTATGGACCAAATGGAACGAATCAGGTGATGGTCTTTGGGATTGAATCAGATCTCGCTACTCCGACCAATTGTATTTACGATATTGATTGCCCAAGCTCACAAGGTGACTGGACAATAGGCGTGCCCTACCCTATGATTGACTGTACGCCAAACAATGGTGGTAACTTCCCGAGCAGCTATCAACTGAGCTACTACCCAACCATTTACGGGATTTGCCCCAATGGTCAAATTTGGGAAGTAGGTCAACGTCAATTGAGTGGATTAGTGTCCTTTATAGGCACATGTCCACAGCCACCACCACTGGCAGTGAGCTATACCAAAACAGACATAAACTGTACATTAGACCCTGTGGGATCCATTAATTTATCAGTGAGTGGCGGAAAATCCCCATACATATACACATGGTCTAATGGCGCTTCGTCTGAAGACCTGAATAACATCGCAGCCGGCACTTATTCTTGTACCGTAACGGACAACAAAGGAGATCAAGTATTTACCGGAACTATCGTTATAGAAGGACCATCCAGCTTGATGACGATTACCGATCAGTCAGGAGTGGATGCTACCTGTGAACAGCCTAATGGAAGTGTTTCAGTCGAAGTGTCTGGCGGAGATCCCGGCTATACCTATACTTGGAGCAATGGCGCTTCAACACCGACTGTCACCGGACTTTTTGAAGGAACATACTCTTGTAATATCATTGACTCTAAGGGATGTAGTACATCAGCAAGTGTCACGATTTATAATATTCCTTCACCAACTGTAATCGTTTCTACCAATGGTGAGCAACTAAGCTGCTCTAATTCTACAGTTGACATTAATTCCAATGGCTCATCTACTGGTCCACAGTATCAGTATAGTTGGACTACTTCCAATGGGCATATAGTATCCGATCCATTACTACATGACATAACAGTAGATGCTCCGGGACTATATGTATTGACCATATTTGATACATATCTTGGATGTACCAATGCTAACTTTATCCAGATAAGCGGGGCTTCCGGATTGCCGATAGCCAATGCGGGTAATGATGATGTGTTGCCTTGTAGCGGAGGGCAGATTACTTTGAGTGGAGAATCTTCCTCAACCGGTACCAACTTCACGTATCATTGGACGACCGATGATGGTAATATTATATCCGATCCGAATGCTATAACTATTGACGTAGATGCTTCTGGTGTTTATGTTCTTAAAGTAACCAATACCAGCAACGGTTGTACAGCGTCAGATGCAGTTGAGGTGACCATAGACAATAATATAGCGTATTCATCAAGCGTTAACCAAATTAGCTGTAATGGCGCAGCAAATGGCTCCATTACCATTGACCAAACCAACTATACATACGAATGGTCAACAGGAGCAACAACCAACAGTATTTCAGGACTTTCGGCAGGTACATATCAGGTTACCATCTCTAATAGTGCAGGATGTACCTCACAACAATCTTTTACCATCACACAACCCGCAGTCTTGACAGCCGCTTACTCAGGTACAGATGCACAAGATGCCAATAGCAACGATGGTACAGCAACGGCAAATCCGGCAGGAGGAACAGCTCCTTATACCTTCTATTGGTCTAATGGCGCAACAACACAAACAATATCAAATCTAACTCCCGGGCTATACTCAGCTACTATTACCGATAACCACGGCTGTACTACAACCGGCAGCTATAGTGTCAATGTACAGGGATGTACACTCAGCGCTATAGCCGATGTGACGGACGCAGCTTGTTATGGCTCTAATACCGGATCAGTGACATTAAATCTTTCTAACGTTACCGGTCAAGCGACAATACTTTGGAATACCGGCGCTACTTCAAGCACATTGGCAAATGTTCCTGCAGGAAGCTACAATGCCGTAATTTCAGATGATGGTGGTTGCTTAACTGTAGTTAATGTCGTTATTGATCAGTCATCTGAAATAGTACTGTCTGCAATAGATAAAGTCAATCCGGATTGTCCAAATGACCAAAATGGTTCGATCTCTATAGATGCAGAAGGTGGATCAGGCGAATATGGTTACACTTGGAGTACAGGAGCCACAGGAAGCTCTGTAGATGGTCTTTCTGCAGGCACTTACAGTGTAGTTATAACTGATGGCGCCGGCTGTACCTCTACTCAGTCAATCATTCTGAATTCTAATGATAACGAAAAGCCTGACTTGAAACTGAAAACAGCCGATATTCCTCTTGGTAATGACGGTCAGGTAGAAGTATTATTTAGTATGATTGACAATGGTAGCTCAGATAATTGTTCTGATATCTCTGCATCACTCAATCCCAAACAGTTTAATTGCGATCAGCTCGGCGCACAAAGCATAGAAGTTACTTTAAAAGATGCTGCAGGAAACAAATCCATTAAAACAGTTACGGTCAATATCGTGGATGCAACGGCACCGGTATGGAATAACTGTCCTTCAGCAGATTACCTTGCCAACAGTTGTAATGGCTTGATTGACCTTGATTTGGCTTATTCTGACAATTGTAGTGAAGTGCATATCCAACAAGTCAAAGGACAGGATTTGAAATTAGAATTCCCATTGGGCAATACGACCCAGGAATATGTTATTGTCGATGAATCCGGCAACTCTAGCACATGTGCATTCGTCGTGCACCGCGATGTTGAGCTACAACTCAATTCAGTGTATCGGGATGCATCATGCTCTCAGTTGGGTTCCATTGAAATTTTAAGCGAAGGAGGTACAGCTCCTTTCACATACGTGTGGAGCAATAATATGGAAGGTAGTAAAAATGGTGTTCAACCGGGCACTTATACTATTCAGGTTACTGACAACTCAGGATGTACTAAGGAATTGGAGATAACCATATCCGGACCTTATGTTTATAGCGTTGAAGATGCGGTTGTAACACAACCTACAGAAGGTAATGCCAATGGTTCTATTGACATTACATTAAATGGTGATGGTACCGGCTTGAGCTTTAACTGGGATAAAGATGGAGCATCTTATGCAACAACAGAAGACCTTTCAAACCTTTCTACAGGTGTCTATACCCTTAAAATTACTGATGGTAATGGATGTACTTTTGGTCCTTACGTGTATAACCTTACGACTTCAGGTTATGACAAGGTATTGGAATCCAGCTTGAAAGTTTATCCTAACCCGGCACAGAATGTGTTGACACTACAATATGATGGTAAGGAAAACAGAATGAATATCCAGATAGTGGATGGAATAGGTAGAAAGATTATCACAAAAGATGTCAGCCTTATTAATGGTAAGGTTCAGTTAGCAACCTCTTCATTGTCCAATGGAGCATATCGTATGATTATCAACGATGGTGCTAGAGTGGCAGTCAAACAGTTTGTAGTTATTAAATAATTTTTATAAAGTTGTATTAGGAAACTCCCGGTCTTTGATCGGGAGTTTTTTTATTCCTATGATACTCTTACCTAAAATTTTATGATCGATATATTTGGTTTATTTTTGTTCAGGGTATGAGTAAGCAAAGGATAATAAAATGGGCAGCAATGGTGTTTGTCATCGGTTGTATCATATTTTACTTTCTCTTGCCCAATAATTTGTTTGTAACGCCCTACAGCACGATTTTAGAAGACAGAAATGGTGTCCTGCTGGGAGCAAGAATAGCTTCTGACGGGCAATGGCGATTTCCGCCCGAAGGAGGAGGAGATACCTTATCATCCCGGTATATATCGGCTTTGATAGCCTATGAAGACAGGAATTTTTATCATCACTTAGGGATTAACCTTCGATCCTTAGCAAGAGCTACCTGGCAAAATATTCGTTATCGGAAAGCCGTATCGGGCGCTTCCACCATAACCATGCAAACGATAAGCCTCTACCGACATAGAAAAGCAAAAAGTGTTGTGGAAAAGATGTGGGAAATCATCCTTGCCATTCGTTTGGAATGTCGTGCAACCAAGGAAGATATTTTGAAGATGTATGCGGCGCACGCTCCATTTGGTGGCAATACAGTGGGTTATGGTGCTGCAACATGGCGTTATTTTGGAAAACACAACAAAGACCTTACTTGGGCAGAGGCGGCGCTTCTCGCAGTTCTCCCCAACAACCCTTCTTCCATCCACCTTGCTAAGAACCGTTCACTTTTAATGAAAAAACGCAATCACTTATTGAAATTGCTTGCCCAACGAGGTTTAATAGACGAAGCAGACCTCAAATTATATATGGACGAACCCTTACCCGGTAAGCCTTATCCGATGCCAAACCGGGCGCCTCATCTCTTGTCATCTCTGCCGCTACTTACAGGCCAACTTTATCTCAGATCATGTATAGACTATCAAATGCAAAGGAGGTTGAGTGATCTTATTATGACTAAAGGAGTGGCACTAAAGGGCAACCAGGTGCACAATGCAGCCTTATGTGTTGCAGATATTCTCACAGGTGAGGTAATAGCTTATGTAGGGAACATGCCGAATACCGGATCAGGACATGGTGAACAAGTGGACATCATTCAGGCTCCCCGCAGCACAGGAAGCCTTTTAAAACCATTTCTTGCCATGATGGCGCTGCAGGATGGAATGGTTTCAACAAGGACATTATTGGCGGACATTCCTATTAATATAGATGGCTTTAAGCCGGACAATTTTACCTATGACTTCGATGGAGCAGTACCTCTTGAAGATGCACTAAGAAAGTCACTCAATATTCCATTTGTACTATTATTAAAGCAATATAATATAGCTCGTTGCCTCCAAAACCTTCAGAGATTGGGTCTCCAGCACCTTGACCGGTCGGCCGACCATTATGGGCTATCATTGATTATAGGTGGTGGAGAGTCCACTCTATGGGAGCTGTGCGGGGCTTATGCCAGTTGTGCACGTATATTGGCTAATTTCCCACAACATTCAGGCAAATACGACCATAGTGATATTCATCCTTTGCGGATAAGTCGGAAAGCTCTTTCTGATAGAGTCGAAGTTTTTACTCCCGGATTGATGGATGCCGGTTCTATCTATACGATTTTTCAGACATTAAGTGAAAATACGCGTCCGGGCAAGTTTGAAGACTGGAAGATAAACCAAGGAAGTGATCGAATAGCGTGGAAGACGGGCACTTCAATCGGATTTCGGGACGCCTGGTGTATCGGCGTATCAGGGCGGTATGTGGTGGGCGTATGGATTGGAAATGCGGATGGTGAAGGTCGTCCGGGCGTCATTGGTTTAGAAACAGCGGCGCCACTTCTATTCAGCACCTTTGAGTTATTGCCTCGTTCACCATGGTTTTTGAAACCCTATGATGGCTTGAAGAAAGTTGCCATTTGTAAAAATAGTGGTCTTTCTCCATCTGAATACTGTCCCATAGACTCGGTTGAAGTGGGGAGAGATGCCAGGCAAATGCCACTATGCACCTTTGACAAAAGGATAGCTTTGGATAGAGAGGGTCGCTTCCAGGTCAACTCGAGTTGCTACAACCCCTTTCTAATGACTTTTAGGCAATACTTTGTCTTACCGCCTACACAACAATATTATTATTCGCTTAAGCACCCTGCCTATGTACAGCCTCCTCCTTTTCTGCCGGGATGTGGAAAAAACTCGGATGCACATCATTCACCTATGGAATTTATTTATCCCAACAATGTCAAAAAGCTTTTTTTACCGAAAGGTGGTAATGGGTCAATTAACCCGATAACTTTTATTGTAGCGCACAGGTCGTCGGATATAACACTTTATTGGTATCTCGATGAACGCTTTATTGGAACAACACAAGACAAAAATGAATTGACCATGATAGTAGAAACAGGACGGCACACACTTACGGTTGTAGATGCTGATGGAAATACAATTCGTACAGCATTTGAGGCGAAAGTGTCAGAAAAATAAAAATACACATTAAAAATATTTATAATATTATTACCTTTGTGTATTAAAAGTAAAAAAACATCGTTATAAATGGCGTATCACCTATGTATTAGATCGACATCCTTTTTTTAGTTTACATTACTAATTGAAAATTAAAAATTTATGCTTAAAAACAAAGTTTATCTATTTCTTATTCTCATCGCTTTGGGTATTGTATCCTGTACACCTGATGCGGAGGAGATATTGGAAGCTACCAACCTGCCAATGAAAGGGACACAAGTTGTTCCGTCCAACAATTCTACTGCTACAGGTAGCATTACGGCCAAATACAGCAAGTCGACTAAGGTGTTGAGTTATACGGTTACCTGGTCCGGCTTAAGCAGTCCTTTAAATGGAATGCGTTTTTACAAGGGCGCGCGCAACACCAATGGTCCAGCTGTTAAAAATATTCAATCTTCCGGTAGTGCAACGGGTAGTATTACGGAGACATGGACGGTGCCGGATTCTTTGAGTACAACGCTTGAACAAAATGGTCTGTACATCAATTTGCAGACGGACAATTTCCCGAATGGGGAGATCCGGGGGCAATTGGATTTTTAGCGACTTGAAGAAAATAAATAGGCAGAGAAATAGAATGCTGCCTATTTATTTTTGTAGAAATATACTCAATGCGTAAAAATTACTGATTTGACATCAAATATCCGGAGTATTTTAATGCCATTTTTTAATTTTTCTTTTTTGTATGCCAAGATGATTGATGTTGCACACCTATCCTAAGCTTTTCATTGTTGATATAAAGTGGTAAAATGCCAATTGTTTGGCTTGTGTCAAGTTGGGTATAATCGGGATAATGTTTTATTTCCAAAACATTTGCGGTGCACTCAAATTCCGCAGGAAATAAATGCTGAAACGACCCGTACATCGAGACGTCCCTCATAATCAGCACTATACGATTTTTAAAGACCTTTACTGCTGAATCCGGGAAACTTATTTTTCGAACAAATAAGTTCAAAAAAAAATTGTATATTTACGAAGTAAAGGAAGGGAAAGCCACAAATAGGTGTTATATAATAAAAGACATATTTTTTACATTGACGAAGTTCATGTAAAAGCAAATTTTTAAAAAAAGGCACAGAGGAAGTTTAATCAATATTAATTGTTGAAGTAAATATGGATGATATGATGACGCAAAGATTAGTTGATTTAATGAAGCTTTTAGAAGAAGACCCCAATGATAGTTTTTTATTATTTGCGATAGCCAAAGAATATGAAAATCAGGGCTTGTTGGATCAAGCAGAACATTATTACCTGTCCCTTTACAGATCTAATCCTTCTTATGTCGGTCTTTATTATCACCTTGCTAAGCTGTATGAAAGCAAAGGTATGGTGGAAGAAGCACTTAGTTTTTATGATGAAGGAATCTTTATGGCCAACAAGATGCACGATCAGCACGCCTTGGCTGAGCTAAAAAATGCCAAGACTAATCTGGAGCTTATGATTTGAATTAGACGAGACCTATGTCGTTCGGTTGAATCAATAAATCATCGTACTATTTTTGTTGAGGTCGATTGTATCCTATATTTGATGAAATAAATATCCATCATTTAGGTTAACCTAAAATATTAACTTTTAAACTTGCAAATAATAATTACCTGTTGGCAAAATCTTTATTTAGATATTGATGCAACGTCTGCCTTTTTGACTAATTGGCTTACTACAAGCATTGCGGCTCCGGTAAAGAGGATAACTGCGGCTCCAAATAGCATGTCATTGACGTGACTAATCGGAATATATGCAAAGGCCGCAAATCCTTGAATCCCCAGCAATAGTTCATTTAGCAATACGCCGATTAAAAAGACCATTGCGCCATTCCTAAAAGTAGTATTGACTGTTACGTAATTTTTTATCACTAAATAACTGATAAGAAATAAGGAGTATACCCCCAATAAAACCAAATGCAAATAGGCAATAATAATGGGTCTAATGCCAAATACCAATTGGCTTAGTGATGGAATAACTGAAATACTTTGCAACAAAAACTTAATGGTAATCGCCAATATTGCTGTATAACATAGCAAGCTTACCCATTGCGGATAATTCGATATTAAATAGGTTTTGATTTGAGGAAAATATACTTTTAGCATTTGAATCCATACTCCAAATTGTAAAAATGTGCAAGCAATGGTCACTACAAACAACCATGTCGGAATATTCGCCCAAAGGATGGATAGAAAGAACGTCGGCACAGTTGCTATGACGAGAAAAACAAAGTGTTTCTCAAGCAGCTTAAGCCTGGATTTAAGATTCTGAACAATCATTGCTATGGCAGCAAAGAAAAACCAACCATTGTACTCAAAGTGTAGGTAATAATAGACCGATCCAAGGTAATTGTTGTGATTGGTTGTCTTGGTCATAATCATAAATGCAAGAAAAAGAGGCCCACCGGCAGCCAATACATTTAATAATACGGCAGCAATTGACCAGCTTCTTGATGGATGATAGCCTGATATCTTACGCCAATCTATGATAAATTGGATGGCAAATAGTATTGATATAAGAATGGTAGCTGTGGAAAACATGATTGATATCATCTTGTAGCCCTGTATCGTAAATGCAATGAGCATTCCGACTGAAAATATCAGATTTGCTATGATTAATATGTCGTAACGCCTTGAATACACGTGTTTCAGGATAATACTTGCCATGCCACAGTATAGAATGTGACTTATCCAACCACTGAAGGCAAAATGAGAATGTGCATGAAGTAAGTTTTTTTGTTCAAATATCGGTAGGCTGTATGCTATTTTGTATCGCATCAATGTTCCGAGGATGGCGACAATCAAGAGGCTAATTACAGAATATTTAAAATATTTTTGCGACAGCGTAGTGTTCATTGACTTAGTAGAATAGTTTGTGGTTAATAATCTTTACTTTGCCATTATTTTTCATTTTAAGCAAGGTACGGATAACAGTCTCTACTCTGAGACCGGTAAAATTAGCAATTTGTTGCCTTGTGTAGGGGATTTTAACTTCTGTATTTTTGTCGATTGTCGCCTTAATATTGTTGAGAAAATACGTTATTTTTTCTTCCGGAGTATGACTGACAAGCAGTCTGGAAGTATAGGTTTTTTGATAAAGCTTTTCCGCCAGGTGCTGCATGATTCTCAGGGTTATTTCCGGATAATCATTCAGTATGTTTAAGAAATTTTCTTTTCCCAATCGCACAATGACGCTATCTGTACTGGTAACTGCTGAAGTTATATACGGTCTTCCAATCAATAATGGTGGCTCTCCAAAACTTTGGCCCTTATGATAAATCCCTTGAATTAAATCTTTGCCCTCTGAATTGGTTGAAACGACAGTAACGCTTCCTTCTAATATTTGGTAAAAAAAATGAGGCATGTTGTTTTCAAAAAAAATAGTGGTGCCCTTTTTAAACCTTCTTGCTATACCGCCATACGTAATAAGAATATTATAATCTATTACCATGAATTTTCATCTTTTCAGTTTATCTCTTTGCCTTTATTTATTAGAATCAACGTGCAATATACGTTTATTTCTTTGTATTAGCATCAATACAGCAAATACAAATAAAACGAATATTTTTATCATTTCCAAAAAGAGATAAAATATCGGTAAAGCAGTTTGTTTAAGTGTTTTACCGTGGATATGGAGTAATAAATTTTCTCTTAGTTGTGGTAAAAAATAAATAGTTTGTATCGTCAGGATGAGGATTGCTAAAAAAAACCAGGAGTTTCGTAAAAGGATTAACTCTTTGTAAGTCACTAAAGATATAAAGATAAACAGTGCTATTAGCCACTCAACTTTATTTAAGAATCCAAATAATTGGTGTCCAAACTCAAGCCAGACCATTTCGGGCGATGAACTTGTGTTGTAGTTTACCCATGTTTCCAATAGGCTTATCCCACCTATCATGCCAACCCAAATCAATGAACAGGCAATAGGAATGACCGTGTGTGTGGTTTGCTCTTTAGTCATTTACTCAAATATTGACTGTTTTTTAGAACATAGGGTATCTGTAAGTTTAATAAATCAAAGAATTGAAGATTGGCTCTATTCATAAACATACAGCATTGAAAAAGCAAATAACAATCCGATTATATGAGCTAAGTTCATATAATTGGTTAAAATTATTAGTGGGTTAAGAAGGTGTCGCCTCTTTTGATGTCTAAAGCGAGATCTTTGATATTGGTCGTAGAAAGCATGTGCATCAATCCATCCTTGATAACTTTATATTGAAAATGAACAGGGCAAGGCTTATCGTTGTTACAAGCGGAAAGGCCTAGTCCACAAGCTTTTAATTGATCAAGTCCATCAATGGATTCCACAATATGTATCAGGAAGATGTTTTGAAGTTGTTTTGTGGTAAGGAAAAAGCCTCCACCGGGACCTTTCATGGAGCTAATAACATTTGACTTAGCTAATTTTTGAAGCGTTTTGGCTGTAAAGGCTTCCGGCCCCTGGATGGCTGAGGCGACCTCTTTTTGGCTTACTCTGCGATCCAACAAAGATTGTTCAGCGATGTATATAGTAGCTTTAATGGCATATTCACAAGCTTTTGAAAACATAATTTACTATTTTATCGTGCAAATATAAGGAAATTTAATAAAAGATGTGCGGGTCTTTTGTTGTGAATTTTAATACAAGGGTAATTTGCTTGTTATAATTGAAAAAAAGAGCGGAGAGTTAGGGATTCGAACCCTAGAAGCCCTTTTGGAGCTTACACACTTTCCAGGCGTGCGCCTTCGACCACTCGGCCAACTCTCCGTATTGGAGGGCGAAGGTATCAATTTTTATTTTAATTTATAAAATTTTTTAAAGAGGTTGGATTATTTATCCGTGTTGAGAAGGAGCAGTGCATTGTTCTTCCTTTTCCAAACAAGAAACGGCATAAAAGCTAAGTTGCATCCATACTAAGGGGAAATGTTATTATTTGAAATATAAAAGTATCGGTTGTGCCTTTTTCCACATTTTTATTACTTTTACCCAACACAAACAAAACAAAACAAAAATAGAATAGAGAATGGCCAATATATTTAGAAAGAAATCCATCGTATCTATCCTGAATGATGCTAATGCCGGAATGGGGGATTCTCATGGCATGAGTCTTAAGCGAGTTCTTGGAGTCAGAGATCTTACTGCATTGGGAGTGGCAGCAGTTATTGGTGCAGGGATATTTTCGAGTATTGGGAAGGCAGCATACGACGGTGGGCCGGGCGTTGTGTTTTTGTATATATTTACTGCGGTAGCATGTGGATTTGCGGCATTATGTTATGCCGAGTTTGCCTCTACGGTTCCTGTTTCAGGTAGTGCATACACCTATTCTTATGTTGCTTTCGGGGAGATATTTGCATGGATAATAGGATGGGATCTTCTCATGGAGTATGCCATTGGAAATATTGCCGTAGCTATAAGTTGGAGTGATTATTTTACCAATTTGGTCAATAAGGCGGGTATTCATATACCGGATTGGCTGACGATGGACTATATGACTGCACATGCGGGGTTTGAAAAGATACATGCTGCGCTTTCTTCCGGTGCCAATATTAATAGCCTTAGTTTGACGGAAGTGTCGCAATATTATGCCTGGGTCAATGCTCCAATGCTTGGGTCTCTGCGGATGATAATCGACTTGCCTGCGATGCTGGTTGTTGTATTGATTACATATATTGTATATGTCGGTATAAAGGAATCGCGTACAGCAAGCAATATCATGGTTGGTGTTAAATTAGCCATTATTCTATTAGTTATATTGATGGGGGCCTTCTTTATTAATACGGACAACTGGTCTCCCTTTGTACCCAATGGGGCAAGTGGTATATTGAAGGGTGTTTCAGCGGTTTTCTTTGCATATATCGGATTTGACGCCATCAGTACGACGGCAGAGGAATGTAAGGATCCGCAACGAGACTTGCCACGCGGTATGATATATGCCTTGATAATCTGTACGGTATTGTATGTCTTGGTCTCATTGGTTTTAACGGGAATGGTAAATTATACCCATCTCAATGTAGGCGACCCATTGGCAATGGTATTTGATGCCGTCAACATGAAGTTTATTGCTGCAATTGTTGCGGGTAGTGCCATCTTTGCTACTGCCGGTGTATTGTTGGTATTCCAATTGGGGCAGCCTCGTATATGGATGAGTATGAGCCGTGACGGCTTGTTGCCCCGTATTTTTTCAAGGATACATCCGAAGTATGGAACGCCATCATTTTCAACGATATTAACGGGGTGTGTAGTGGCTTTACCTGCATTATTTCTCAACTTAGATATTGTATTGGCTTTGACGAGTATTGGGACTCTGTTTGCATTTGTCTTGGTGTGTGGTGGAATATTGGTTTTACAAATGCAGCCGGATCGTCCAGAGAGTAAGTTTAAGGTGCCATATATCAATGGGCAGTGGATTTATCCCATTGGGTTAGTAGCTACGGTGATAGCTACCTTATATTATTATCCCTATTATTTTAATGACTTACTGACCATCGAAAGTTTTCCGATGATTATTTTTTGGATTGTAGCGACAGTGTTGGCTGGATATACAATCAAGAATAAATTTTCATTGATTCCTATCCTTGGGCTGGTGAGTTGTTTTTATTTGATGGCACAAGAAAGCCATACCAATTGGATGCGGTTTATTATATGGTTGATTATTGGCTTAGTTGTATATTTCTTATACGGCTTTACACATAGTAAGTTGGCGAAAAAGGGAGGCTGATATTGTGGGAGTAAGCCTTTGGAGGCTGTCGTTAATCTTCCCAAAAAGGATAAAAGTTATACCATTGGTAAGGATAAAGATTGGCTTTTTCTTCCAACAAATACATATATTGTTGGAATAAATCTTCAGGGGACATACCGGTATAAGCTTGACTACAGCTGAATTGATAGTGATAGAGAGAATCTTTCATTGCATACACAAAAACTACAGGCACATTCAACTTGCTTCCCATAAAAAATGGACCCAATGGAAAGTGGGCAATTCTACCTAAAAATTTACTTTCTATTGTCCTCATTCCGGGCATATATCGGTCTGCATGCATACAGACTAAGCCTCCTGCTGCCAATGCATTTTTAATATTAAAGATAAAAGTAGCATCATCGGAGATAGGGATGATGGAAAAGGATTTTCCTTCTGAGTGACGCTCAAGAAGTTTTTTAATCTTCTCTTCTTCGTTGTCTCTCATAACAATATGAATCGGTGCGTCGATACGGTAAAGCAGTTGACCTGCTATCTCCCAGTTGCCCAGATGAGCTCCGAGCAATAGGGCTCCTTTGCCAGTCGATGCAAGGCGGTGTAATTCTTGTTCGTTTTCAAAGTCAAATGTAATCCGATTCCCTTTACCTGCATACACGGCTAACTTATCGATAAGAGATTGGCCAAAATTGAGAAATGTTCTGTAACGATGACGGATAGAGGCGGGATTTGCTACCTGTAGTTGTTGAAAATACTCAATAAGGGAAATATTAGCCTTTTTAGAAAAAAACAGATAGAATGCAGCTACGGGGTAAAGAAGAAGATAGGAAAAAATAAGGGGAAGGTGTTGAATCCACCATAGAAAAATAGAAAAACCTGCCTTTCCGGCTTGTGATTGCCCACTCCACCTTTCAGTCATGCTTCTTTTAATCAAATATCGACACTTTGCTGAAGCCTTTCATAAACATATTGGTAGAAGTCTTCAAAAGACTTTAGGTTGATGAAATCTTCGCCGGCCATCTTAAATCCGAAATTCCTCTCAATCAATACTACTAAATCCACAAAATCAAGACTATCAAGCCCTAAAGTATCTTTTATAATAGCATTGGGCGTAATGACGTTTGGGTCAACTTCAAATTCTTCTGCGAGAAAAGAATTTATTTTAGCAATCAATTGTGTTTTTTCCATGGTGCAAATGTAATGAATAATTGAAATGTTCAAAAAAGATAATTTTTCAGACATTTTAATTGATTCATTCAGTCATGAAAAAAAGTGTATTTTTTCCATATTAATCCCACATTCCGCATTAGACAAATGAGGAATCGATTGACAACACTCGTAATCAGCACTCTACCGTTTTTCAAAACCTCCACTGCTGAATTGCACCTAACTAAACCACAACAGGCGGAATGTCAAAGCCATGAGAATTCATTGTATTGTGACTATTGGGATTTCAGCACAGCAAAAAGTTAGCTTTTTATTTCTTAAAGAAACTATTGTACCTTTACAATGAATTCAGGTTAATAGAATAAAAAAAATATGCTCACGATACATTCTAATACAAAGCAAGAGGTCTTTGATTCAGTCGAATCTTATCTTAAATCGATACAGTTCCCATATAGAAGCTGTGATAACACAAGGCCATGGGGCGGGTTCTTTACCTTTGAAGAGTCATTGGCAAAACAATTTATTGAGCAATTTTATAAGGACACACACATCCGTTTTGATGATTTTCCAAAGGGGGCATCTTTGAGTCCCAAGTTACTTATTGTTGCACCTAACAAACGCCTTAGCTGGCAGTATCATTTCAGGCGTGCTGAGGTGTGGCGATGTATTTTTGGAGATATAACTGTTGTTACCAGCGATACGGATGAAGAGAAGGAAAGAACATTCCTATCTACCGGCGAAATAGTTCAGTTGGAACAAAGAGAAAGGCATAGAATCATAGGGAATGACGGCTATGGTATTGTCGCTGAAATATGGCAACACATTGACCCGAATCATCCAAGTGATGAAGAAGATATTGTCCGGCTGCAGGACGACTTTGGCAGAAAATAAAGGATAATCTGTGATGGCCTTGCGCAAAAAAAAATTGGAGCGAACTATTGGGGATAATTTTATTCTTTCCATTCTGAAAGGGAATAGCGCTGTAAGAAGTCATTCAACAAGTAATCTCGGACGACAATCAAGAATAAGGGTTGCTCTTTATTTGCATCCATCGTGAGTATCAGTCGGTCGATGGCTTTTCCGAAACCTAATCCCTCTGTTTCTAATTTGCCATATTCGTCTATGATAAAGTATTGATAATTTGAAGTATAAGCTTGCCGGATCAATGCATTTCCTATGTCAAACACTTTCAAAGACAATTTGAATCTTCCTATTGAAATGGAAGGCAGGTCAGAGTCTTCGTCCAATTGGAAGGGGTGGACTTTGTGTGTAGATAGGTCTATTAGGCACCTTTTGCCACCTATATCGGGAGTCAGGAAGCCTCCAGCCGATTTTCCTTCAAGCCATCGGTTAAGGAAAGATGTTTTTCCTGATCCGACAGTTCCGGTGATAACCCATAGCCTATTAGGCCAAATCACTATTTTTCTCACACGTTAATACAATTAAAATCAAGATAAAATGGCGTATTCTGTTGATTCCCTTATAGTGAATACCGGTATAGGAGGCTGTTTGTAGAGCAAGGCGTCTCAGTTGGGGTATATCTTGTCTGATTTGCCGGATGATATTGGACATTTTATTGCTTTTGCCCTTTAAAAAACGGGTTAAAAGGGCTTTGATAATCGGATTAACGACGCCCCACCAGAGTAGTATGATGACAATAGGCCTTATGATTAATTTCAAAATATTTATTCCTGAGAGATGAAAAAGCCATATAGAAGCAAAAAGAATTAAAGCCATAGATATCCACAACAAAGTTTTTCTTTTTTTCTTCTTTTTATGCGGTTCTGTTTCGGTTGATTGGATTGATGTTATGTCCGACTTGGGAATGTCTTTTATGCCGAACGGAATAAAATACGCCCAATGACCAATGATTGCCCCCCAGACTAAATATATCATGGTATAAAGAACAAGAATCCATACCCCGTAAGATATTTCCGGATTGAGACCCAAGAGGTTTACGACATGTTGAGTAGTAGCATGAAATGAATCCCATAATGCATTGCCAAAGATGATGGTGAGTGTAAGCAGCTTTTGCAAGGCAGATTCTACCAGAGCCAAGGCTCCATATATCAAATAAACCGGATAAAATCGGGTCTGAAATAAAAAGAACAAAGCGCCTAACAGGCCTTGGAATCCTACAGCTAAATACGCAGTTACAGGCGTATGGGGGCTCAAGGCAAATTTCACACTTATGGCTACTAAGGTGGCATAAAGTATTGCCCAGAAGGGTCTTTCCGCTGTAAAGCCAATACAGCACACGATTGTCACGGCTATTCCGCCCAATAGTATTCCTGAAAAAGGTATTTGTAAAGCATGAAGGATTCCGCCCAAAGTACATTCAGAAAATGCCCAAAGAGCTATTAGCTTAGAAACACTTAGTTGTATATGTGTACTTTCCCTCAATATTTAAGAACAATTGACAGAATTTGATTTAATAGTTTTCAAATTCCTCGTAGAATTCTTTTACAAATGTAGCTTAAAGTAGTCAATTACTTTTCTGATGAGATGAATTCTGTCTTTGCCCAGCACATTATGTTTGTGACCGGGATATACAAAGTAGTCCACCTGTTTTCCTTTTTTGACGCAACTTTCGATGTAATTGATGCTTTGCTGCCAGATAACGACGTCGTCTTCGCTGCCGTGAATCAAGAGCAATGGACCATTGAGTTGGTCGATATAGGAGAAAGTGCTTGCAGTCTTGTATCCATCCGGATTCTGCTCCGGTGTATCCATATATCGTTCGGTGTACATGATTTCGTACATATTCCAATCGGTTACTGGTCCGCCGGCTACAGCGGCATAAAACTTACCGGGTTGGCGGGTCATCATGCTGATGGTCATAAATCCACCAAAACTCCAGCCATGGACGCCTATTTTGTTGGCGTCAACGAAAGGTTTGCCCTGAATATAACGATAGCCTACCATTTGATCGTCGATCTCTGTCGTGCCGAGGCTTCTGTGGGTCACTTTTTCAAAGTTGATACCACGATTGGAAGAACCTCTATTGTCCACGGTAAAGAGTATAAAACCTTCATTAGCCATGGTGTACATCCATAGAGGAGCCTGTGCAAGACGTCCATTGCGAATCATCTGTGCGTGTGGCCCGCCATATACGTATATTACAACCGGATATTTTTTGGAAGCATCAAAATTATATGGCAGGATTGTCCTTGCAAAAAGGCGACTACCATCATCCGCATATAAAGTATCGAGGATTGTTTTGCCTAAATTATAGTCATTCAGTGGATCCTGGATGGTAAGAAGCGTCTGGACGGTATTTTTGGAGAGGTTTCTACAGGCATTAGTGCTGTTTTCGTTTAAGGCACTGTTGGATTCAAAGGCATATTTTCCGTCGTAAGAAATTTTAGCGTTATGCAGTCCGGGTAAATTGCTGAATTGTGTAACCTTTCCGGTGGAGATTTCAGATTGAAAGTATTGTAAATCGATCGAGTTGGGCATGATGCCTTGAAAGAAGACTTTTTTGTTCTTGTTGTCAAAGCCGAGGATTTGTGTGACTTCAATGCCCTTGGTTAGTTGTCTGATTAATTCGCCTTCGTGGGTATAGAGGTAGAGGCTATTCCAGCTATCTCGCTTACTTTGTGCGATAAAGAGTGAGTTTTGTTGAGGGATGAAGGTGTATGGCACGAGAGGTTCGGTATATTGGAGGCTTTGTTCTTCATAGAGTGTTCTTATTTTATTGCCACGAACGGGATTATAAGCATTGAAAGTGGTATGATTTTGATCCCTATTTATTTCAGCTATGTAAATTTCATTTCCATCTGGTGACCAGCAGATGTTAGTCAGATAGTGTTCCGGGTCGCCACCGGTTTCAAGGTAGGTTGTTTTTCCGGACGCAACATCAAATACACCAAGAGTGACGTGGTGGCTTTTTTGGCCTGCCATGGGATAGTAAATATAATTAACCCTGGCCGGTGTAACAGACCAAATAGGGATGGGATATTTTTTTACCATGGATTGGTCCATGCGGAAGAAGGCAAGTTTCTCCCCGTTGGGACTCCAGAAGGTACCTTTGTCGATACCAAATTCCTGGCGGTGTACAGACTCGCCATATACGATAGAGTCATTACCTTGAGCTACTTTCATGTCGCTACCGTCAGCAAGGCGGATGTATAGCGCCTGGTCTTTGACATAAGCAAGGCGATTGCTCTTGGGTGCAGCGTCGAGGAGATTAAGGTCTTGAGCAGGAGAGAATAACTTCGTTATTTGCTTGGTTTTTGTGTTGAAGGAGACTTTTTGACTTCCAGAATTAAATTCAAAAATATTTATGTCGGAAACGGTAAAAAAGGGTACAGATTTTAATTCAGCCATATCGGACGCCTTCAAAATACCATTGACTGTGGAGACAAGGTCAAAAGAATCCGTACTATTCTTGGAAGGATTATAGGAATAAATATAATTGACTCCTCTTTTGCTATAGTACAAAATATTGCTCTTAGGTGACCACTGTACATTGGACCAAGATGTGGGAGCGAGGTCTCTACCGCCCATTATAGCTTTGTCAAGTGTGAGCTCTTTTTTTTGTGAAAAACCGGTTAAATAACTAATACACGCTATTGTCAGGCTAAAAAGTTTGATTTTATTCATGAAAATTGCAATTAATCAAATAATTAAAAATAAAAATACCGGTTGTATGATTCCACATTTTTCTAATTTGTAATTTGGATTAAATAGCCCAATATGTCTAAATGAAAAATCAAATCGGTATTAGGTAATGAATTTGCCATATTTGATTGAGTAAAATTAATGACTTTTATTGTAATTCTATATTTATATCTTGAATTATAACACCGAGTGAAAGAGGAAACCTTACTATTCAGGGCATTACCATATATAGATGCCGAAAAAAATGCCAGGCAAAATTTAAATATTTATTCTTTGTATTAAAAGCATACTTAGAATAGATGTAATGTGGATACATTTTCAATCGATACTTAAAACTATAGCGTACCTTAAATTGTCTCCCGACAGATAAAACCTTTTTTTTTGAATTATAAAGGTGAAAATAGGAGAGATTATAGTTTTTTAAGGCAATATCATCTAATTTTGCTTGAATTTCATTGTTGAATAATCCCTTTTCGACAAATAATTTCTGTATTTTCTCAATATATTTCAACCTATTAATAAGTAAATTGACTTCCTTTTCAGGATTATTTGGTTGTGTGATAGAGCCTTCAGAGAGATAAGCTTTTGATTTATTTTCATCAAAAAAAACAAACTTTTTATTGTGCCTAATAAGATTGATCAGCACGCCATATTCCTGACCGGAAGTTAAATTATTATCCCATCCACCGACATCGATCAATGCTTTTTTTTGCCATAAATTAGAGATGGTACACCCTAATTGGCTATGGAGAAGACCTGATACAAAGTCATTTGATATTTCCCGTCTTACCACGGGTATCCATGTATTCTTTGTCACACTAAAAACAAATCGAGTATATGGACTTACAACGACTTCTGCGCCATCTTCTCCCATTATACATTTAATCTGATTGCTTATTTTGTCGGGCATAATCTCGTCATCGGAATCCAAGAACTGCAACCATGAGCCTTTTGCTGCGAAGAGACCTTTGTTTCGTGCGGCATTGGCATTTTGCATAGTTTCGGACAATAAAAGGAACTTATCGGGGTGTTTTTTAGCATATTCGGATGCGATCAGGCTGCTATCATCGTTGCTATTATTGTCTATTAGAATAATTTCCAGAATGGGATAGTGCTGATTTAAAGCGCTCTCAATAGCGCGACCCAAAGTCTTTTCTGAATTATAATAGGGAATAATAACGCTTACGGTCGGTCCGGACATTGATCAATATTCACGTTGTTGTTGAATAAGTTTTTGAAAGGCAGGCGACTCCTTGATTAAGTGGTCATAACTGCCGGAAGCCACTATTGTGCCATTTTCAAGTACATAAATGATGTCTGCTTTTCGAATGGTATTAAGCCTATGTGCGATAATAATCAGTGTATATGAACCCTGTAGTTCATCCAGATTTTCCCGAATCTGATTTTCTGTGAGTGCATCCAAAGAAGACGTTGCTTCGTCCATGATGATGATTTCAGGCGACTTAAACAATTCTCTTGCAATAGCAACCCTTTGTTTTTGTCCTCCACTTAAAATTATTCCTTTCTCCCCCAGTAGTGTATCTTCTTTATTAGAATAGTTGGACATTAATTCTTCCAAAAAAGTAGTCTGAATGATTTTGTCGAAACGCACTTTGTTATCCGGATTTTTTTCGGACCAAAGAGTGACATTATTATACAGGCTATCATTGAAAATAACCGGATCCTGACTGACGTAGCCGATATGTCTTCGCAAGTCAGACAGATTTATTTCTGAAGAGTCAAGGTCGTCAAAAAGGATTTTGCCGGCAGTAGGAGGGATCAATCCACTAATGACATTGACCAATGAGGTTTTTCCGGCACCACTTGTTCCGACAACACCAACAGTCTTGTTTTTAGGAATCTCGATCGATAAATCTTTTAAGATCGATGAATCATTCATAGACAAGGAGATGTTTTCAACGCTTATTTTTTGAGTAAAATTGAAGGGCTTACCGGAAAAAGGAGCTTCTTTATTTGCATTGAATTCATCCAATAGGTTCAGGATATTGTCGAGGCTGGCTTCGTATGAATTGAATCGCTGGAAGTTGTTTTGTGTGAGGATAATATAGTTTAAAGTTCTGTAAAAGAGAGCCAGACTAAAGAGAGCAAAGATTGAAATGGTATGGTGGATGGAGTAATATAAGGCTAAAATAATACACAACAGAATCAGCAATAGCGGTTCACGCATTGTTTCGGTAATTGCAGACGCTTTAAGAGTGTTGTAATTGGCTTTTTCTGCATCACTGATATGGGTATTAATCCGCTTTGAAAATAAAGGAAATGAGTATGTGGATTTGATATATTTAAAATTATTGAGAATCTGAATGAGGAGACTATTGTAGTTGTTATTGGCTTGCGTAAATTGGCCGGAAAGGTGGCTTATATACTTTTTCAGTGGAGAATAGCTGATATAAAATAATAGCGTGACAAGCAGTATGATAATACTTATCTGATAGCTCAACAGAAATGAAATACAAAGGTAAACGAATGCCATAATCAAGTATTGTGTACCATTTAAAAAAGAAAATACGGCATAATTGAATCTGGTAATTTCTGTTGTGCTTACATTTTGTATGTGTCCAAAATCATGCTTAATAAAAGCCGGATAGGATAAAAACTCCAGGCTATTAACTAAAGCCTGGCGCTGTTTATGTACTAAGTTGGCTGTGTTTTTGGCATTTAAAATTTGTTGTAAATAGTATAATATTGATTTGAAGGCAAAAGCGATAATACCGATTAAAAGCACTTGTCTGACGGAAGAAAATTCCAATCCAATTGAAGTCAAAGCCTTAAATATGGTGTTATTACCTGCATTAAAATCTACTGAATCTGTTGTAAAAATGAATTGTGCAAGACCCATGAAAAACCCGATACCGATGCTATCAAAAAAAGAAACAAATATGGATAATACAATCGTATAAATGAGATTGATTCCCAGATAATGATAAAAAGATTTAATATATTTAATCTTCATGCAAGTCCAAGTAATACGTGCAACACATCGATATATTCATGGATTGTGGTCCACGAATTCTATAGAATAGATAAAGAGTTGAAATACAATTTTTCATTTGATAGAATGTATCTACTGCTCTTAACAAACAAAGATACAAAATTGAAGTATGATAGCATTATCCTCGAAATCATTCATACACAATCATTTTACTACCGTTACGTTGCCTTTTAAAATCCTTGAATTTCCGTCAGACAATTTAAGTTGTATCAAATATACATATACACCCGGATTGACTTCTTTTCCTCGAAAAGTTCCGTCCCACATTTTGGATTCATCCTTAGTGGTGATGTCTTTCACTTCGTACATCAAGGCTCCCCATCGGTCAAATACTGCCAATCGCTCTATCAATACAATATCTTCACTGGGGGCAGGACCGAAGTAATCATTGACTCCATCATAGTTGGGAGAAAAAACATTGGGAACAAAGAAGACGCCACAATTTTTTTCCTTCACATGAATCGATTGGCTTACTTTGCCACAGGTGTTAGAGGCTGAAACGTTATATATACCTTCCGCCGCAATGGTATATTGGCTGCCTGTCGTTCCATCTTGCCATTCTATGGTCCCGTTAATTGCAAAAGCGCTTAATGTGGCTGGAGCGCCTTTACACACTACTGTGTCAAACGGTGCAGTGAGGACCGGAAGTGGGAGGATGGCGATGTCCACTTGGTCTTGCTTGATACAATTGCCATCATCAACATTGACGCTGTATGTTCCAGCTTGGCTGACGATAATATTTTGTGTTGTATCTCCGGTTGACCAGGTATATTGGGCGCCGCCCTGAGCAACATGTAACGTAGTGTTGGTTCCCTGACAGATTGACTGATCGGATCCAAGATCGAGGTTAATGGTATTAGGCACAATAAATACTGTGAGCGAGTCATGTGTAACCTTGCCACAAACCGATGTTTTTTCCAGAAAAAAGGTCGTTGTTTTTGTAACTTTTACAATGGGTTTTGCTTCAGTGGGGTTGGTGAAGTTGATTTCGGGTGACCAATTGAAGGACAGTCCATTGGTGCCACCATCCAATTGTACGGTAGCCGAGTCGCAAAAAGTAAGATCTTTCAACACATCTACATCGCTTGGTGTCTTGAAGCATACGGTCTGCCTATTATAAGCCGAGCCGGTTGCAGCCGAAAATCCCCAGAATGCCGTAGAAGAGCCGCCCAGGAAGGGTCCTGTAATTGGTCCGACATAGCCCAGCACTTTTATACAGTCAAAGTACACTGTAAACTCCTGAATATCCGCCTTCCATGAGAACACTACATCGTGATCCTTGGTATCTTCTATGTTGCTACCGAGAGGAAATGGGCCTGAGATAGTGTTGGAAGCATGGTTAGGACTGCCATTTCTAATGAGTGCGACATGGTCTTCGGCAGGGTCGTTGTAGGGTACATTCTGATGCGTATCGAATTCCACGACCAGTGAAGGTGTGACCCCGCCATATCCCAATCCACCACCCAGACCGGAAACCGGTATTATAGTATCTGTTGCCAAGATAAATGCAATGCCGTCAGCCCCTGAAGTTATAAAGTTCTCCCTTCCAAAATTCTTTGTTACTGCAATCGTAAAGTCCTTTTTTAGATCAATTTTTTGACGGGACATGATGTTCCCTTCCTGATATTTACTATCCGGTGTCAATTCATAACAAGTTGTGGAAATTTGGCTGGCACTACCGGTAACCTTCATGGGTATTTGTCCATGTGTTATCAGCGAATAAAATATCAATAAGCCAACCACAACTCCTCTTATCACGTATGTTTTACTTTGATTCATCTCAATATTTTGCTTAATGGTGATAAAAGTATATATACAAAAATAGTTCCTTTTTCTCATTTTAACTCAAATTCTTATTAAACCTGAATTCAATAGTAAAGGTTTTGAAAAATCTTTACTGGTGA
>CAKUWM010000012.1 GCA_934699305.1 uncultured Saprospiraceae bacterium
ATTACAAACCAAGAAAAAATGTATCTGCTCAAAAAAACTGGAACGAATAGATGGAATAATCATTTCACCCATTCTGGTTTCCGCTATCTGCTATTGAACCTATTCTATAATAATGACAACCTTTCGGGTTTATATTGATAAAAAATGGGGTTGAATTCAGCTCGTCCAAAAAAGTATGAAAGATTATTAGAAACAATATAGCTGAATAATTACATCTAACTAAATCACAACAAGTTGATTATCATATTTGTAAATATATTGATTCGTGACCATTTGAACTTCAACACAACAAAAAGTTAGCTTCATATTTCTTAAAGACTATATTTTGCATAGAAGAGAAATTCAGAATAAAACTAAAACAAGATGCAAAATGATTACACCAGGAAGATTCCATTATTCTTCGGATTTATCTTTTGGTGTCAGGCTGAGTTTAAGCGAAAACACATGGGACAAACGTGTATCAGACACATTGCCAATATTGGTAAGAGCATAATCGATGTTGACAGAACCTAACCCGATACCTATACCGACATTGGGTTGGAGTGTCCACGTCTTCTTGCCGGTTGTCACCTCGGTGACCTGCTGAATATTGTTGATACCGCCTCGCAAGAAAAGAAGATGTTTGTAGCGGTATTCGGCTCCGATATGAGGATTGATGGATATTGGATCCGCGCTGATCAATGTATTGCGCTTGCCATCTGTTGTAGCGTCCAGGTTCAATTCAAAAAGAAGTTCACCTTGCTTGCCTACTTTAGTTTTTATCCCACCGGCAAGAATAATAGTTGGGTTGGTAATCTCCGTCCCTTTGACGACAACATCATTGCCGGTAGCTGTGAGCACCTCTTTATCCGCTTCGCTAAATGTACCCTTCCACGTATTGAACGTAGTGGTTATGTCTTTGCCCATCACACCAAAAAACCATTTTTCACCGATGTGTTGAATGCCAAGGTCAACGCCAAAGCCGATGGCATTAGCAAAGGTTCCGATTTTGCGGCTGACCACCTTGATACTTCCACCTACACGCCAATTGGGGTTGCTCAGGGCTCGTGCATAAGACCCAAAGATGCCGTAATCTACAGCGCTAAATGTTTTGATCCGATCATAATTTATCTCTCCATTTTCGTCCACCAAAGACAGTGTATTTGGAATGCCATCAACACCAAACCTTATTAAACCCACAGATATCGACTGTTTGTTATTAAGTGTCTTTGCCAATCCAATATAGTCATAATTTCCTACTCCCGAAAACCAGGAGGTGTGCATGGCAGCAACCTGAAGGCCGGATTCTATCCTACTGAGACCTGCCGGATTCCAAAATCCTGCTGTTACATCGCTTGTAGAAGCGCTTACAGAATTGCCCATAGCCAAAGACCGGGCGCCGACACCAATAGAAAGAAACTCATTGCTATACTTGACCTGGGCGAAGAGGTGTACTCCTCCAAGACATAGAATGATGATAAAACAGATATTCTTCAACTTCATTTTTTTCATTGGCACAGTAAAAGTAACAGAATTAACGCTAAAATATAAACTTTAAGTGTTTAGAAATCTTTTGTAAGTAAAAAAGATGCAATTTTACAGTACAATTCAATAAGTATATCATGCGTTTTCTCCTATTAATAATGGCTCTTGCAGGCCTTTTTTCTTTACTTTCCTGCATTACTCCTATGAATACCAGCAAAAATCATGCCAAAGAAATGCATTCCATGGTGGTATGCAGCCATCCGGCAGCCGCTAAGGCAGGCAAAGATATTCTCGCTTCAGGCGGAAATGCGTATGATGCCGCTATTGCAACACAGTTTGCTCTTGCAGTGGTATATCCGCGTGCCGGCAATATAGGTGGCGGTGGATTGATGGTTGGAAGAGATGGAGACGGAAAGATTATGGCACTTGACTTTAGAGAGAAGGCGCCTCTTGCTGCTCATAAAGACATGTATTTAGATGAAAAAGGTAACATCATCCCCAATAAAAGCCTTACCGGAATATTTTCGGTGGGTGTTCCCGGCTCTGTCGATGGCATGTGGACTTTGCACCGCGAAAAGGGAAGTTTGCCCTGGTATCAGCTCATTCAACCGGCAATAGATTTGGCTCGAAATGGTGTAACCCTAACTGCCAATGAAGCAAAGCACATGAATGAATATGCGACTATCATTGATTCCGTGTCGGGATTTAGTACTGCCTATTCCAAAAAGAAATGGAAAGCAGGAGACCTCTTTATTCAGAGTAATCTGGCAAATACATTAGAACGAATAAGAGATTTTGGCCGAGATGGCTTCTATCAGGGGAAGGTTGCAGAGCAAATCATTTATACTTCTAAAGCGCATCATGGTATAATAACCCAACAGGATTTAGATGATTATCACAGCAGGTGGCGTTTACCCATCGTATCTGACTATAAAGGATATCAGCTTTGCCTAATGCCTCCTCCATCCAGTGGCGGTGTTTTGATTGCACAGATGCTGAAAGTAATGGAAAAAATGAATCTCTCTGAAAAAGGTCACAATACTGCACCCTATATCCATGGTATCGTAGAGATTACTCGTCGCGCTTATGCCGACAGATCAGAATATTTTGGCGACCCGGACTACGTCGTCAATCATATAAGTACTTTATTATCTGACAAATACATAAATGAAAAATACAACAATATTAATCCCATCAAGGCAACGCCAAGTACCGACATAAAGGCAGGTGCGGTAGAACGCATTGAAAGCTTTGAAACAACCCATTTTTCTATCGTAGATCAATGGCAAAATGCGGTAGCCGTAACGACAACACTCAATGGTAATTACGGCTCCAAAATGGTCGTTGCAGATGGCGGCTTTCTCCTCAATAATGAAATGGATGACTTCAGTGTCAAGCCCGGGAGTCCCAATCAATTCGGGCTCGTGGGCGGCGAAGCCAACAGTATTCAACCCGGAAAAAGAATGTTGAGCAGCATGTCTCCCACCATCGTCAGCAAGGATGGCAAGTTGTATGCCGTAGTAGGAACTCCGGGCGGCTCCACCATCATTACCGTCAACCTACAGACCATCGTCAATTTAATAGACTTTAATATGAGCATGGAAGAAGCAGTTCTTGCTCCAAAGATGCATAGCCAATGGCTTCCCGATGAGGTCTATCTTGAAAAAAACAAGTTTGACCCAACTATCATTCATCAATTAGAAAAAATGGGACACGTCGTCAAAGAAGTCAATGCATTAGGTAAGTTAGACTGCATCAAAGTATTGAAGGATGGAAGTCTCGAAGGCGGCACGGATCCATCCAAAGGAGATGGAACAATTGAAGGGCTATAATACCAAAGAATGGGTTAATCCCGATTTCAGCTGTAAAGGTTTTGAAAAACCGTCTAATGCTGATTACAAGTCGTAAATCAACTCTGCATTAGACAAATGCTGAATTTGGGATATTAGCCAATTACCTTTCAATCCATTGATATTGAGAAGTGGTGTCAATATTGAAGTATTTTTTATTGATCGTTGAAACCGAAATGATTTTGAAACAATCCATGAAATTGTTTTTAGTAGTATCTGCCTGCATGGCTTTATCATCAGTTGAGATAATTTTAATGGTCCTTTGAACTTTATCATTTCTAAATGCTGACGCCATCAATGTTTCAACAGGCAATCCCCATGTCATCATATAAATGCTGTCCGTTTTGGGTGTGGCAATGACTTTGGCTTTTGTTATACCTTCTTTTTCCATTTTGTCCAACATAGCAAATGTCATATCCTTCCTTTTAATAAATGGCTTTGCCGCAACGACAATTCCTATAATATTTATAGCAAAAATCAGGATTAAAAAATAGGAAAACAGGGTGTTTTTCAGGACTTTTGGTAGTAATGTTACAATCGGGAGTCCGATTAAAATGGACAAAGGCATAAGCTCACTCCTCGAATAAAAATCTACCCACTGGTCAAAAGCAGCCACAAATAAATAATGATAACCACCAACAAAAAGAAGATATAGCGCTGAAATCAGATATTTTTTATAATACAGTAATAGGAGAAAGGACATTAAAAACAATGTGGCTGTAAGCCATAAAGGTCCCATGTATTGCCGGATTAACTCATGTATTATGGGCTTTTGAAATATTCTGAGTGGATCCGTGATTATGATATTTTGAAGTGTGGTCAGCTTATCTTGATCATACCAACCCGCCACAGTGCTTAGCAGGATTCTACCAAGAATTGCACCCGAAAGTATTCCTGAAAATAGAATTTGATTCACAGCATTTTCCTTTTTTTCATTGACTATAGTTATCATATAAATCCATGAAAACACAATGATTGGAATCATTAAAGGGTGTGTGATGACAGCTAAGAGTGAAAATATTTCAAAGGTAATCAGGCGATATTTGATTGGGAGATTGGATTTTAATTGATATCGATATATTCCCATCCAAATAAAAAACCAAGCCATAGCTTGATGTATTTCGTTGTTGGTCCAAAAGAAAGCCGATCCTGCCATAAGAGTGTAATAAAGGGCGAGCAGCACTGCGATACCATATTCCTTCCATTTAAACACCAATAAGAGCGTAACTATTAAATAAAATATATTGAATGAAAGATTATATATAAGTAGTAAAACATTCAATGGCAAGCCCATCTCTGAACCAATCCATGGCCACATCTGCGTTATAATAGAACCATAACGATGCTCCATAATCATTGGATGCCCATTATTGAGGATATTGAATACAATAAATGGTGCATCCAAAAACAACATTCTTGCTTGCATACACATAACAGCAAGAATCAACAGTGTTGCCATCACTACAACCGCTATCCTTCCGGCTACTGAAGTCACATTATTAGTTTCCGATATCATGCGTTATTGCAGTAAATTGAGGAAATATATTGATTTATATGCAAATGTAGGATAAGTCACCTTTTGTGGACATTGTTATCCATGAAAATATTCTGATTACTTTTTATTGAAACGATTGAATATGGATGTATATGCCTTTTTAAAAATAAGTTGAATCCAATTTCGAAGAACCAAGGATCTGATTTCTCCATGTGCCATGACATGCTTACTATCTTCGATATAGGCTATTAATTTCTTTTGTTGCTCCGTAATTTCAACACGATGCCGGATATCTACAGTTAGCGAATCCGTAAATAATTTAAAGAACTCATTTTCCAGGAAATTATCCATATTGATTCCGTTCAAAACACTTATTTTCCTGAATTCTTCATCTATCCCTTCTCCATATAGAAAGAATGGAATTCCCATTTCCAGGGAGTAATAAGCATACGAACCGGTATGATTGCTTGTCGCATACCGAAAACGACGCATGGTATCATAAAACGTTTCAACAAAGTCAAAGTCACCGATATAACCATTGGTCACCACCTCAAATCCCGCCTCCTCAAAAATAGTATGATGCCCTTGTAATACATCATAATAATATAAGCAAACCGTGATGGGACGATACAGTTCGGGCAACTGCCGTAAGGCTTCAGCATACTTGCGATATCCGGAACTAAAATTAAATTCACTCGAAGAATGAGCAGGAAATGCCAGTGTACCGACACGCCCTTTGTCCGGCTCAATACCCCTTAACCGACGATATTGAGGAAATAGAGGCCCGATGGGATATGCTCTCTTTCCTGTCTGTAGTCCAAAGTTTTTAACACGATGACTATTATCCAAAAATATCAATTCATTTTCACTATCTATCAATCTATTGTAAAAATGCTCAAACTGAAAATTAACGCCATGTTCAAGCAAACAAATATATGATATGGGAATATACGTAGGTATTCTGAATACTTGCCTGAAAATACCGGACATGCCATATAAGTCACTTAAACGGGGCTTTCCAGGATTTTTACCCTTCTGAATTTCTACATACTCGTCCGTGACCGGAATCATGATTCAAGTGTTTTTGTCTCCATCAGAATAAAACTTCTACTAAATATAATCAAACTGACAATCATCCAAATATGTGACAAGTCATTGGTGTTGAGATAAGGTTCTACTTGTATCTTAAAAACAAAAAGAAGAAGTGTTAGCATACCCGCACCAATGCCCAAAAGATACCATTTACTGCCCATATCACCCGTGCTTTTGAATATTGCCAATTCTATGTATCCACATATCACGGATAGAGTAACCGCTGTATATATCGCCACCACCGTGAAATTTGGATAAATATTGATAGAAACAATTGCTATTGCCAAAAACAATACGTTTATGCCATGGTATATCTTCATCGTCTCGCTGTTATTAAACCCTCGTAGGTTATGGTGAAATGCATGTTGTAATGCGCCTCTCACAGCAAAGAAAGACCCAAGCAAAGCCAATATCCATCCCGGGACTGAATATACTATAGAAAAATATTCTTTAAACCCATGACTGAATATTCCTCCCCATACCGCGGATATTGCCGTAAAAAACAAGAAAAAACAAAAGTTGTGGATATAGTCAACATGTCCACGATGACCATTAAACACTTTCTTGCTATGATACATGCCCGTCGCACATATCAGAGCATTGGTAAGCAAGGTCATAGGCTCCGATATATTCCATCCTGCAAATTGTACTAAAAGATACATCGCACAAATATACTTGTATTTATATCGAATTCAGAAGTAAAGGTTTTGAAAAACCGTATCGTGTTGATTACGAGGGATGTCCTGATGTGCGAATCGTTTCCGTATTTGTCTTTTGCGGAATGTAGTTTTGTGTCAAAAAGATATTTCCCGGTCTTATTTCATCTTGACATCACACTTAGTTTAAAATTTTGTGCTATGTGGACAAAGTAGTTGTTCTCATTGCCTGAATTGCTTGTCTTTACTATGTTTGTAATAAAAAAATGTTGTCACCTAAAATCATAGACCATCCTCCATTCTCCTAATTTTTATTACATTCGCATTGCAGACGTCAATAGTCGTTTATTGCGTTATGATAAATGAATTTTTATGCTTAGAATAGTTACGACCTCCTTTTTGATTCTTCTTTCGCTGTCCGTTTTTTCTCAACCATACAAAGAGCCGGTTGACTTTGTCAATCCACTCATGGGCACATTGTCCACCTTTTCATTATCCTCCGGCAATACATATCCCAGTGTATCTATGCCATGGGGGATGAATAGCTGGACAGCGCAGACTGCCAAGATGGGTGACGGTTGGCAATATTATTACAATGCTGAAAAAATCAGAGGCTTTAAGCAGACACACCAACCATCCCCATGGATCAACGATTATGGCCAATTCTCTATTATGCCCGTCACCGGAAGTCCTAAATTTACTGAAAAAGATAGGATGTCCTGGTTTTCGCACAAAGCCGAAGTAGCGACTCCGTATTATTACAGCGTTTATCTGGCAGATCACGACGTCACAACAGAATTATCGCCAACTAAAAGGGCATGTATCTTTCGCTTTACCTTTCCTCAGAGCGATCAATCCTTTGTTGTCATCGACGCATTTGACCGGGGATCCTATATCCGCGTCAACCACAAAGAACACACTATAATCGGCTATTCCACGCGCAATAGCGGCGGCGTACCTGACAATTTCAAAAACTATTTTATCATAAAATTTGACAAGCCTTTTGATGTCTCTTACGTCTTTAGTGATAGCACATTGATTAAGGATAAAAAAGAACTGAGTGCGGGGCATGTCGGTGCCGTCATCGGCTTCAAAACAGGTCGTGGTGAGGTCGTAACTGCCCGCGTAGCTTCATCTTTTATCAGCCACGAACAAGCGGCCCTCAACCTAAGCAGAGAAATAGGTGATAAAGACTTTAATACCATTAAGGCACAAGGAAGAGAGACATGGAATAAGGAATTGAGTCGCATCTTGGTAGAAGGTGGATCTGATGATGAAACAAAGACATTTTATTCATGCTTATATAGGACAATGTTGTTCCCCCGCAAGTTTTATGAATATGATATCAATAATCAGGTCGTCCATTACAGCCCTTACAACGGTCAAGTGTTGCCCGGAGTAATGTACACAGATAATGGCTTTTGGGACACCTTCCGTGCTGTATTCCCTTTTTTCAACCTTATGTATCCTGAGCTCAACAGTGAAATCATGCAAGCTATGGTCAATGTGTATAAGGAAAGCGGTTGGCTTCCTGAATGGCAAAGCCCTGGGCACCGCAACTGTATGATTGGGAGCAACTCAGCTTCCATCATCTCCGACGCCTATATCAAAGGGGTCAGAGGATTTGATGTCGAGAAGCTGTACGAAGCAATTGTAAAAAATAGCAATAATGCCGGACCCATTGAGTCGGTAGGTAGAGCCGGAGCAGAAGATTATAACGCCTTGGGATATGTCCCTTATGACGGTGGCGTGAATGAAAATGCAGCGCGTACATTAGAATATGCTTATGATGACTTTACTATAGCACAATTGGCCAAAACACTGAAAAAACCACAAGAAGAAATATCGCTTTTTGCATATAGGGCTCAAAACTATAAAAACGTCTTTGATAAAGAGCACAAGCTCATGCGCGGACGCAATAAAGACGGCACCTTTCAACAGCCTTTTAATCCTTTTAAGTGGGGCGACGCCTTCACGGAAGGCAATAGCTGGCACTATACATGGAGTGTATTTCAGGATGTGAATGGTCTGGCACTCTTGATGGGTGGACGCGACACTCTTGATATGATGCTTGATAGCGTATTCTCGTTACCGCCTATCTTTGACGATAGTTACTATGGCTTCCCAATACACGAGATTCGAGAAATGCAGATCATGAACATGGGACAGTATGCTCATGGCAATCAACCCATCCAACACATGATTTACTTGTATAACTTTCTTGGAAAGCCCTGGAAAGCACAGTATCGGCTACATGAAGTGATGAATAAACTCTACCATCCCGGTCCGGACGGATATTGTGGTGATGAAGACAATGGTCAGACCAGCGCATGGTACGTTTTCTCAGCAATGGGATTCTATCCGGTATGTCCAGGCACAACCCAATATGTCATCGGATCACCATTGTTTAAGAGAATAACAATTTCCTTAAGTAATGGTAAAAAAGTACAGATAAATGCTCCTGCCGTCAATAGTCGTAATGTGTATATCGACAATATAACCTTCAATGGACGCCCATACGAAAACCTATATTTCGATCATTTTGAATTGATGAAGGGTGGCAAATTCGATTTTCAAATGTCTGACAAACCCAATACACTCAAGGTATTTAAAGAGCATCAACTACCTTTCTCGATGACGCCCTGGCCGGAAGTAAAACGAAAAAGGTAAAATCCCGGTAAATGGGCAAAATAGGATAATTCTTTTTACTTTAAAGAGCCAATAAGTAATCTATACTTTGGCCGATTGCATCTTCATCAACGGATTTATTGATGGAAAAGCTACCTATACCATTGAGTAGAGAAAATAAAATTTTGCCGGATTCATTTTTTTTATCATTTAAAATAAACTTAAAAAATGAGGATCGATCGATGTCTTTTATCTTCGACAAGTCGCACATTCTAAGCAGAACGGAAAGTATTTCTTCAAAGTTATCCGCTAAAATCAATCCCATTCGATGGGAGAGCCACGCTTCGGCTATCATCCCATACAACACAGCCTCGCCGTGGGTAATCGGATCATTAGCCTGTATTTTACATGACTCAATGGCATGCCCTATTGTATGTCCAAAATTTAGCGCTTTACGGACACTGCTCTCAAAGGGATCCCTTTCGACCAATGTCTTTTTTACCTGAATACTTTGACGAAGTATCTCATAATTAATATCGGGTCTTGATTGGAACATTGTCCTGCTTATCGACCTGAACAACACATTGTCTGCAATCAAAGCATGTTTTACAATTTCAGAAAAACCACTCCACACCTCCCGGTCAGGCAAAGTGTCCAAAAATCCAAGATGAGTAAATATCGCCTTAGGCTTACTAAATAATCCGATGGCATTTTTCACTCCCTCAAAATCTATTCCTGTCTTCCCCCCTATCGAACTATCCGTCATTGACATCAAAGTAGTAGGAATGTGTACAAAATCCAAACCTCTTTTATACGTCGATGCCACCAATCCTCCCATATCACCGACTACTCCACCACCCAATAAAAGCACCAATGCTTTTCGATCCACCTTTGCTTCTAACAACTTTTGCCATACTGTATGACAGGTTTCCAATGTTTTATTGACTTCTCCTGCTGCTACCTCAATAACAAGGGTATTGTCCGGCAAAAAATCACGGATAACCGGATAACAGTACCGAATTGAATTATCATCCCCCAAGACGACATAAGAACTGTAAGTACGGGATGAGATAAAACTTTTAAAATAATTGAAATCCTTGTCCAAATATAGTGGACTTCCATCGATATTGATAATCTCGGGTCTCATCTATGCATTATAATTGTTTGACAATATGGACTGACCAGGCTTCTGCACGAACTTCAAAAAGAGTACGAACATATTTCCAGGTCGAACGAAACAATTCCGAATTCCGATAGTGATCCAGTGCAGAAGCATCCCGCCAATGGCTGTATGTAAAAAGAATATTGCTATTGTCCGTATCTTGCAATAGGCGAAGTCCCTCACATCCCGGAAAATACCGTATTTCATCGGCGACCTCATTAAAATGTTGTAAAAATAAATCTACCGCATCCGCACGGAATTGCATTTTTACTACTCTTTGCAATAATTTTTCTTCCACTTTTATCTTTTAAATCGAACCGGGAAATAAACTCATATTAGAAAAGATCAATCCTTAAGAATCCGGTATCTGTCACTTATCCGGTCAAAAGTAAATATTTCAAACCGTATTTTGTCATAAAAACAAAGGAATTTAAGAAGAGCACGAAAGCGTGGAGGATCCGGGTCTATCAATTGCCCAATCGGGTCTCAACTTGTACCAATGGTCGAATTGTGTCTGGTCAGAATAAGGTCGCTTTAGCATCTCATACAATTCATCAATTAAGTCGTATTCTCCCTTATAAGCCTGCTCTATAGCTAATTGCGCCATATAATTACGCAATACATATTTCGGATTGACGGACTTCATCCTTTGTTGCCTTTCTACCACATGACTTTGATCTCCTTTTAAAAAAATCAAATACTTCTTGAACCATAAATGCCATTTTTTTGCTTCACTCAGTGAAATATCCCGGTATAATGCCGGCTGAATCAGGTTCATAACTTTATCCTGACTCAATTCAACATCCTCCCAATCCACATCCGACAATATCCTAAAGAAAATCGTCATATCTACATCTGAAGACTGCATCAACTCTCTTAACTCATCTACATGCAGCGCTACATCTTGATCTACATACCTCAACCCCATTTTTTTGGACATCATCGCATAATATTTCTGAGGAATATTCATCTCTGTTGACTTAAGAACATCCTGTAACGCATCGACATCGCCTATACATGGAAAAAGAGCATTAGCAAGTTGGTATAGATTCCAAAGTGCAATATAATCCTGTTGTCCGAAGCGATACCTTTTTTGCCCTGAATCCGTCGTATTGGGCGTCCAATCTTCATCATACCGATCAATCCAACCATAAGGTCCATAATCTAATGTCAGCCCCGCAATAGACATATTATCCGTATTCATGACACCATGGACAAATCCTACTCTCTTCCACTCCATAATTAAGTCGATCGTAAGATTGCAAACATCCTTAAACATGTCGATATAAGCGTCCTTTGACGAAATGGATATGTGTGGAAAGCATTGGTTAATGGTATAATCCAACAATAGGGTCAACTTTTCTTTATCATTCTTAGCAGCAAAGAATTCGAAATTGCCGAATCGAATAAAAGTAGGGCTCAAGCGACACACCAATGCTCCGGGCTCAAGCTTTGGATGACCATCGTAAAACATATCCCGCAACACTTTTTCACCCGTTTCAATCAAGCACAATGAACGTGTAGTGGGCACGCCAAGGTGATGCATCGCTTCACTACACAAATGCTCTCTAATCGAACTTCGCAACACCGCTAAGCCATCAGCATGTCTGGAATAAGGCGTTTCCCCTGCACCCTTTAGCTGTACCGCCCACCGTCCATTGTGCTCCACTTCAAACAAATTAATTGCTCTACCATCACCTAACTGTCCTGCCCAATTGCCAAACTGATGCCCGGCATAAGCCATGGCGTATGGATGTGTACCCGGATATACCTCTTGCCCACTGAATACTTTCAAAAACTGTTCACTCATGGTCTGAGTTTTATCCATACCCAATAATTCCGCCGCTTCTACACTGGTATGGATCAGGCGAGCATGTGGAAAAATACGTGGCGTAACATAGGAGTATGCATCCGCCACCATGCGCCTTGTATTGGACATGTCAGGGTCTGCAGGCATAGCTTCCGCATATCCGGGAATAACATTCAGTTGTAACATGCTTTAAATATCCGATTTCAAATAGACGGAATAATGTTGGCGAAGTTTATCCACCTTTGGCTGTATGACAATGCGGCAATATGGAACAACCGGATTGTCATTGAAGTAGTTGTGGTGATAATCTTCCGCAGGAAAAAACGGCATTTCGCTGCTTACCTCCGTGACTATAGGATCCGGATAGACATCTTTTAATTCATGAAAAACGCTTTGAATAACATCTTTTTGCCCTTCATCCAAGTAATAAATGACCGATCTATATTGCGTACCCTTATCATTGCCCTGTCTATTGAGCGTTGTAGGGTCGTGTGTCGTCATAAATATTATTAGCAGGTCATGATAAGAAATCCTTTCAGGCTCAAAGGTTACTTTGACTACTTCCGCATGACCTGATACTCCGGAACACACTTCCCGATATGATGGATTCGTGGATAAACCACCACAATAGCCGGGTTCAACCTTCACTATACCATTGAGTCGTTGTAATACCGCTTCGACACACCAAAAGCATCCACCGCCAAATATTGCTTGTTGCTCGCCTTTCATAATTTTTTCATTTTCATTATTAGTAAAAAAATAAAATCAGATAAAGTTTAGAAAGTAGGTAAATTGTATGTATCTATCGCTTTTATACGCTACAACTTCTTGTACATCATGAAGAGTAATCTTATAATTATCCCACATTCTGTATTAGTCAAGTGCGGAATGTAGGATAAAAAAGATACAAAAGCAATTGACGACATCCATAAAGAGACATATCCGTATAAAACAAGTTCACTTCAGTCTTTCATTCAAATGGAAAAAATATGGTAACTTTTCACTACCTTTGCACCCTCAATCACTCATTTACGGTCGTAATCCATAATATAACCTCAAATTAGTAACATGCAATTACATAATCGGGTAAATGGTGCGGAATTGAAAGCTAAGATGCGTCAATCCTCAGAAGAAAGAACCACCATTTCATTTTACAAATACTTTCAATTTGCTAATCCACTCCTTGTACGAGATCATTTATATACTATTTGGGATAAAATAGGCGTATTGGGAAGGATATATATAGCACATGAAGGTATCAATGGTCAGATTTCTGTACCTACATCACAGTTGGAAGCCTTTAAAGCCTCCTGTGATGCCTTAGAATTTATGAAGGGAAATAGACTCAATTATGCCATTGAAGATGACGGAAAATCTTTCTTCAAGTTAAAAATAACCGTACGCAAAAAAATTGTCGCTGACGGGCTGGATGATTCGACTTTTGATGTCAGAGATAGTGGCATCCACCTCAACGCACAGTCTATGAATGAGATTCTGGATTATCCCGACACCGTTGTTGTTGATATGCGCAATCACTACGAAAGCGAAGTTGGGCACTTCAAAAATGCCATCCTTCCTGATGTTACTACATTTAGAGAGTCTTTGCCCATCATCAGTGATATGCTCGCTGAAAACAAAGATAAGAATGTCGTCATGTACTGTACCGGCGGCATTCGCTGTGAAAAAGCAAGCGCATACATGAAGCATAAAGGTTACAAAAATGTCTTCCAACTTGAAGGAGGTATCATTGAATATACCCGACAGGTCAGAGAAGAAGGCCTTGAAAATAAATTTATTGGAAAAAACTTCGTATTTGACGAACGCCTTGGCGAAAGTATCAGCAACGACGTCATCGCTCATTGCCATCAGTGTGGGAAGCCGTGTGACGACCATACCAATTGTGCCAATGACTTTTGTCACCTATTGTTTATCCAATGCCCGGATTGTCGTAATAAATACGAAAACACTTGCTCTCCTCTGTGCCAAGAATATCTGCACAGACCCCATGAAGAGCAAGTAAAAGCAGGTAAAGCCCTATTATTCAATGGCTCCAAGTTTGGCAAAGGTCGATACAATCCCAATCAGGTCGAAAATAGTGACCTTTTAATGGAAAAATAAAATCCATTGGTCGATTATTGAACTCCTTGTGAAACTTTACCCCATTATAGGTTGGTTTTTATGGTATCAATCAAAATAAAAAACAATGAAATACCGTCCGGCTTCGATTTTCAAGCGATTTGTAGCATTATTAATAGATGGCATGATTATCCATGTAGTTGCTAAATTGTTTGCTTTTCCATTAGGTTTTACTTTTGACCCATTGGGTATCTTCAACCATGGGTGGTGGGGCTTTGCAGAGTATTCGGGTTGGACCGGACTTATCGGGGTGTTGTATTATATTTTCTTAGAATCTTCCTCCAAAAGTGCCACTTTTGGTAAACAAGCCATGGGATTAATCGTATTAGATGAGCAAGGAAATAACGTAACTTTGGGAAAGTCAATTATACGCAATGTCACTAAGGTATTGTGTGGTAATATCTTTGTTATCGGTTATTTCTTTGCTTTTTTCACCAAAGACAGACAAGCGCTGCATGATCTTCTTGGCACTACTTTAGTTGTTGAGAATCAACAAGTTGAATTTATTGATAAATACCCTTGAGGAAGAGTGGCTATTCCGGATTAAAGTGTTGCCATCCCTGAGCCCTTAGTCTATGGAAGTTACCACCTGAAGTCTCCAGCATCACACCATCTTTTTCAGTCAGGATAGACCCGACGACATATACATCGTCAAGGTACTTTAATTTCTCCATGTCTTCAGGATCAATGGTAAACAACAACTCGTAATCTTCACCGCCATTTAAAGCGCATGTGATGGGATCCATTCTAAACTTTACTGCCAGGTCTTCCGTCATGGAATGGATGGGCACTTGTGCTTCTTTGATGACCGCACCCACCTTGGATTGACGACAGATATGAAATACTTCGGAGGCCAATCCGTCAGAAATATCAATCATAGCTGTCGGCTTAATACCTGCTGCCTTCAACATTTTGACCACATCAGCTCTGGGCTCAGGTTTTAGTTGACGGCCTACCACATAAGCATAGTCTGCCAGATCCGGTTTGATTCCCGGATTATCTAAAAACAGGGCTTTTTCCCTTTCCAATATCTGAATACCGATAAAGGCACCGCCCAGATCACCACTGACGCACAATAAGTCCCCGGGCTGAGCCGTATTTCTATACACTATGTCTTCTTTGGGTGCATGACCAATGGCTGTAATACTGATGATAAGCCCTTTGTTGGAGGATGAAGTGTCGCCCCCCACCAGATCGACACCATAACGATTACAGGCGGCACGAATCCCTTCATATAATTCATCCAAACTTTCAAGGCTAAAGCGGTTACTAACGCCAATGGATACGGTAATCTGACGAGGCGTAGCATTCATCGCATAAATATCAGACAAGTTGACGGCTACCGATTTATATCCAAGATGCTTCAAAGGCATATACATGAGGTCAAAGTGGATATTCTCAATGAGAAGGTCTGTACTGACGACTAATTGCTGTCCTTCTTCATAATCAATAACAGCACCATCGTCACCTACTGATTTTACGGTGGAGGCGTTAACTGTTTCAAAGTTGGAAATCAAACGATTGATCAATTCAAATTCGCCTAAATTGCCAAGTTCTGTCCGTTGATTGTCTTCCATAACTATTCACTTATGATATTTAAACACGCCTGCCAAAGATTGGTTGCCGGCAAAGGCGCTTCAAAAGAATTAACCTCTTGAGTCACCGGATGTTGGAAACTCAACCTCCATGCGTGTAGGCTTATGCTTCTATCTTTATTGCCTCGCCTGGCTCCGTACTTGACATCTCCTTGTATGGGGCATCCTACAGCAGCTAATTGCGCCCTGATCTGATGATGCCTTCCCGTCTGAGGATGTAGGTTGACGATGGTGTATTTATCTGTATTTCCCAATACTTGAAAGTGGGTGATAGCCGCTTGTTCAACTTCTTCCGGTTGGGCAACTCTTATTTTAGACTTATTGCCTGTTCGGTTGTCATCGATGATATGGCTAAGTGTGCCGGATGTATCAGGCATTTGCCCTTCTACTAAGGCAAGATAGGTCTTATGGACATTCCGGGATTTGAACAATTGACTTAGCCACGCAGCTGATTTATTATTCTTGGCGAGCAATACCAGGCCGGAAACAGGACGGTCTATGCGATGAACCAAAAAGAGGTTGTGGTGAAAATATTTCTTACACAAATCCAAAAGACTGGTATCGCCCGTTTTATCCGGCTGCACCGGTTGTCCTGCCAATTTGTTGATGATACAAAATTGATGATTTTTCGCTAAAACCTGATCGCTGAATGTCATTATTTGATTTCTTCGTAATCTGTATATTCTTTATCTGACGGGCGTTCTTCCGGTCGTGTCTGCTCACGCATATCATTCCTTTCCTTAATGGCACCATTGATCTGTCCAAAACGGTACATTTTGTAAATGATGTATCCTATTGCTATAATGACAATAAATTTCACAATGAGTCAATTATTTCTGACAAAGATATAATAAATGGAGTAAAAAATCAATTTCAGTCCAATTTCTTATTAACCAACAAGGACACCAATGTGGGCGCAAGTCGATGGCTTATGACAATATCTCTAAAGAGGCATAAGTTGTAAATTTGCGACAGCAGGAATTATCCGGATAGAGAGGGTTGAGGATTGAGGATTGAGGACTGAGGGCTGACCACCTTCACCAGAACACTGATCACTCGATTACCATATCACTCAATCACCCTTAAACTTTAACACTTTATATTTGGGAATTTGATTTTTTATAATTAGCTTTGGTCTTTATTAATCTTTTAAATCAACTATCATGCCACGACAATTCCCAATTCCCAATTCCCAATTCCCAATTCCCAATTCCCAATTCCCAATTCCCAATTCCCAATTCTAATTTTCATTTTAATGATAATGGGATTCACGCCCATCCATTCCCAAGTACTTACCAGACATCTTGCACCGGATCAAAACACAGAGGAGATTATTCCATTCCCGCTTGATGAAAATATTCCATATTATATGCAACCCGAAGTGGATTTTGACAAGGTTTTAGAACAAGATATGGCGAATGGTATCACCATTCCACGATTTGCTGTAAAAGTAGAACAAAATTACACCGTAAAAGACGGATTATGGAGTCAACTGGGTGGAATGAGGATATGGCAGATAGGATTTTCTGCATCCGATGCCAGTTCGTTGAATTTCTTGATATCCGACCTCAATCTACCTATAAAATCAGAAATGTTTATCCTTTCCAAAAATGGTAGGATAATACATGGTCCGATCACTCCTGATGTTGTTTTTGATCATGTATATGCATCTGATATTATTGAATCTAATGATGCGATAATAGTAGTAAAATGCAACAAAGATAATTACAATCAATTTTCGATCAATGTCAATGGGGTATGTCAGGGCATTCCAAAGCCAATTGAGACTCGTGATTTTGGAGATGCAGATTCTTGCAACTACGATGTCAATTGTGCGGTGGGCGCCGGTTGGGAAAATGAAAGAGATGCAGTGGCTTTGGTAATTGAAAATGGAATGTATTATTGCAGTGGTTCTTTAGTTAATGATCAATGCCAAGATCTTCGTCCATTTTTCTTGTCAGCATTTCATTGTCTTGATATAAACAAAAATAACCAAATTGATGAATCTGAAAAGAATCTATCCAATTATGTTTATCGATTTAAATTCGAGGCAGGTACACCCACATGCCCGGGTAACAGCACCGGGACACAAGGAACATGGATAGTTTACTCCGGAGCAGCATTTCGCGCTGCCAATTATGCTACTGATTTTGCATTGGCAGAATTATATGGAAGCATAAAAAATCAACCCAGAATTGCATTGGCAGGGTGGGATAGAAGAAATATAACCCCTCAGACCACAACAATAATTCACCATCCAGCTGGTGATGCAAAAAAAATTACATTTGATTATAATCCGGCTCAACAAACTACAATTTATGGTAGGCAATGTTGGTGGTTGCAAATTGATGATGGTGCTACTATTGGCGGCTCATCTGGTTCACCTTATTTTAATCAAAATGGAAGAATAGTAGGACAACATTTTGACACAGGTAATAAAAATTTGCCTGTTTGTGATAGACAAGACAAATATGGAGGTCGCTTTGACCTTTCTTGGACAGGAGGAGGTTCAGATGATACTCGACTAAGTAATTGGCTTGGTGATTCAAATTCGCCGAATACAACCAATACGATCAGATCTTCTTCCATCAACTTTACTGGAGGAGTAATATCACCCAATAATGAATTTTTGATATGCACTACCAATAAGCAATTTGATTTATCTAATCCTATACCCGGTAGCAGTGTCACATGGAGTGTAAGTAATCCGGGATTATTTGCAACCACCGGAGGCGCAATGTCCGCCGGAACTGGCACTACAGCAATTCTTAGAGCGATAAACAGTGCTACATCAGGCAGTGCTATCCTTACTTTCATTATGACTCAATCCGGTTGTCCGGATGTTATAATTACACGTGAATTATGGGTGGGTTCGCCGAATTTTGGGCTGGATTATTTGGATTATATTTGTCTCGGAGACAGAGAAGTAGCATCCATTGATATTTATGGTACGTATGGAATGAGTTTGGGCACAATATCATGGTCATTCAGTGGGGCAATCTCAGGTGTGGAATCTACTGCTATAGCAAGATATCAAGGAATAAGTATAGGCTGGGGGAATATATGCCTGACAGCAACCAATGGCTGTGGCACGACTACCAAATGTTTTGAGGTATATGTGGATGATTGCAAGAATTATTCTATTAATAATCCAAATAATGAAAGAGAACCTGAACAGATGTATATACCAATATCCTTAACTATATCTCCTTCTCCTGTAAAGGACGTTTTGACCGCCCGTTTAAGCAATATAGTGCCTGAATCTTCATTGACCATTACCAACCCAAATGGTCAAATAGTCCTCTTCTTGCCTGTAATAGATACTAAAGTGGATATTAATATGTCACAATATCCTTCAGGAGTGTATTTTATTCAATACAAAAGCAAAGACCAAATTATTACCACTAAAATAATCAAACAATGAAAATACCAGTATATTTTTTGATTCTAATATTAGAATTTATTGCCAATATAAGCGTAGCGGGTCAGAATAATACCTTAAAAGTGTACACCGCATACTCCATTGGAAAAGTGGACAAAAGGATAGATTTTTTAAGAGAAAATTATACGTCAACTGTAGTTCAAACAGCAATAAACAATTTGAAAAACAATACTCCCGATGATGAACATGCTATAGGGGTGAGTTATGTTAGAAAACTTAATAAAAGACTTGGTTTAGGCATAGATATAGGATATGCTCAATTAGTACAGGACTTTCTACTTCCGGCTAATGGACAATCTTATTTTGACGCTCATGGTGAAATTTTTTTCTGGCGAGACAAGTCATGGTATCATTTCATACAGATAGGTCCACAAGTTCAGTATTTATTCACGACAGGTAAGTTTAATTTTGGAGTTAATCTACAAGCCATTGGAAACGTATCATTTAGAAAACACATTAAAGCTTTTAATCTTACACGAAATAAAACAGAATACTTCTCTACAGAAGTTTACCCCGGATTAACCTTTGGATATTGGCGGCTTCATGCAAATATTGGGTATAGAGCCCTTCACTGGAAATACCGGGACGACGCCATCGCCAATAATGGATTGAATCCGGATAAATACAATCCTTTTAAGATGAAGTTCACTTTGAGTTATGATATTTACCGGTGGTAATATGGGTGACAAGATATTCCCACGATTGCGCAATTTGCGTACTTACGCCAGCGGGAATTATTCGGACAGAGAGGAATGAGGGTTGAGGAATGAGGGTTGAGGGTTGAGGAATGAGGGCTGAGGGTTGAGGATTGGGGATTGAGGATTGAAAATTATAATTCTCAATTCCCAATTCCCAATTCCCAATTCTCAAGTATGACAATCAAGTTTTAACTGAAAAAATTATAAATTTATGAAAAAGTCTATCTTTATATTAATAGCAATAATATCACTTGCTACAACGAATTTATTAATGGCTCAAAAAAACACCATCAGATTCAATACCGGATATGCCATTGGAAAAGTGGATAAAAGGTATGACTTTCTTTACGATCAATTTCCTATGGCAATAGCCAAAACTGTAATGAATAAAATAAATGATAATACACCTGATGATGAGTATGCAATAGGAGTGGGGTACACCAGAAAAATTAATAAAAGACTTTCTGGAGGCATGGATATAGGCTATGCTCAATTAGTGCAGGATTTTTTACTTCCGGCTAACGGTAATAGTTATTTTTTAGCTCATATTAAACCTTTCTTCTGGCGAGACAAGTCATGGTATCATATCATACAGTTCAGTCCACAAGTTCAGTATTTATTCACGACAGGTAAGTTTAATTTTGGGGTTAATCTACAAGCTATCGGAAATGTATCATTTAGAAAACATATTAAAGCTTTTAATCTTACACGAAATAAAACCGAATATTTCTCTAATGAAGTATATCCGGGCATCTTTGCTGAATATAATCGATTTAAGGCGACCTTAGGCATGAGAGCCCTCCACTGGAAATATCGGGACGACGCCATCGCCAATAATGGATTGAATCCGGATAAATACAATCCTTTTAAGATGAAGTTCACTTTGAGTTATGATTTATATCGGTGGTAATATGGGTGACAAGATATTCCCACGATTGCGCAATTTGCGTACTTACGACAGCGGGAATTATCCGGACAGGGATGGTTGAGGATTGAGGGTTGAGGAATGAGGGCTGAGGGTTGAGAAGGGAATTGAAAATTGAGAATTGAGAATTGAAAATTCTGGATAAACCCCCATTTCCCATTTTCCATTTTCCATTCTCCATTCTCCATTCTCCATTCTCCATTCTCCATTACAACAGCAAAAAACTTGCAAGATAAAACTTGAGATTCCCAATTGTTACAGATACTGACTTATATTTACAGTTCAAAATTTACTGCATTTGTTTGTTCATAATATCAACCAATGGCTTGCCTCCTTTGACTATCATCTCCGGTTAGATAGCAATGGCTATGATCAGGATAATTACCATAAGCACGAATCATTAATTGGTTGTGGTGTTATAGATTTTTTTCAAATAAAGAGCATACATAATACTTCTCACACTGATCTCAAAAACTTCTTACATAGAAATAAAGGTCGGTACATAATGGGGCATATTAGCTTTGAAGCCAAGGATATATTTGAGCACTCTTCGACATCTCTTCCAATATACATCGATACTCCACTCATCACCTTTTTTGTTCCCAAACATATTCTAAGTGTGCAGGGTGGGGAGGTCAATATCCTTTCATCTATTCTTTCTGATGACGAAGTCCTGAATGAAATAGCAAATTCCAAAACAATTCCAAAACATCCATATATAGAAGGGCATGGCGGCTTTGCCATAACAAAGGAGACCTATATCCGGGATGTAAAACAGTTAATTCAGCATATTCAACGAGGTGATATATACGAAATAAACTACTGTCAACCTTACCACATTCAAGGAATCGACTTGAACCCATATTTTTTTTATGACAAAATGAGAAATGTATCACAGCCTCCATTTGGTGCCCTTTACCGTATCGGCCAACAGTTTCTATGTTGTGCCAGCCCTGAACGGTTTGTTGCTCGACGTAATACAAAGCTGATTACTCAACCCATTAAAGGAACTAATAGAAGATTAGCTAATGCAGAAGCCAACAAACAACAGCAACATCTATTGCGAGAAAGTCAGAAGGAACGTTCCGAAAACGTGATGATTGTTGACCTCATGCGCAATGACCTCGCCAAGATATGTCTTCCCGGCTCCGTGCTTGTTGATGAATTATTTGGAGTCTATGCCTTCCGTCATGTAAACCAAATGATTTCTACCATTTCAGGAAAAACAGAAAAACCTATCAATATAGTATCAGCTATGGATGCACTGTTTCCGATGGGTTCCATGACGGGAGCGCCCAAGGTTAGTGCATTACAACTTATTGACCGGTATGAATCCTTTACACGTGGCTTATACTCGGGAACTGTGGGTTATATCGACCCTTCGGGAGATTGGGATTTTAATGTGGTTATCCGTTCACTTGTTTATGATATGACAACACAAAAAGCATCCATTTCAGCCGGAGGAGCTATTACAGCTTTGTCTGATCCGGTAGGTGAATATGAAGAAAGTATCCTTAAAATGGAAAGTATTCTCACCTTACTTCAGGAAATGGGCTAAACAGGCTGTAGTCCCCATTGATTATTATCTTTTCTACTTAGCAATAGAGGAAAAACACGATTTGTATTTCACTTTCAAATAACAAGCGTGTATTTTTGCGCTCTTTATTATCAAGAAGGTGATGGTGCGACCTAAATTTCATTTTTCTATATATTTAGCAATCTTGAGTATTGCCGGATTTCTTGCAACGGATATGTATTTGCCTGCATTTGATATCATGCATATCGATATGGCGACAACGAGAGCCAATGTAGGCGCAAGTCTAAGTATTTTTTTAGGTGGCTTTGCCATAGGGCAGATATTATGGGGCAGTATAGCCGACCGCTATGGCAAGCCGGAAGCACTGATGATGGGGCTTTCTATATTTACGATTGCTTCTTTCATGCTTTTTTATATCCAAGACATACAATACTTTTTGGCGTGGAGATTAGCACAAGCATTGGGTATTTGCTCGGCTGCTGTATGTTGGCAGGCATTGGTTATTGATAGGTATCCGGAAAAGGAAACCAATAAAATATTTGCATCTATTATGCCATTGGTAGCATTATCTCCGGCACTCGCCCCTTTGTTTGGCGTCGCCATTCTGAAATATTGGGGTTGGAGATATATATTTGTTGTATTGGCGGCTATTGGTTTCGCTTTGATGGCATATACATTTCCACTATTAGGTCACCAAAATAAAGCGGGCGATCGCAACTTGAGGGTACCGTATTTAACCTTTTTTAAATCAAAATTATTTCTTGGAAATGTGATGATATACGGGTTTTGTTCGGCAGGATTTTTTGCATGGCTCACGGGAGCGCCCTTTTTTCTCAAAAATTTAGGATACACAGAAAGCGATATCGGCTTGAGCTTTGTCCCTCAGACGATAGCATTTATAGTGGGTGGATACGGTTATCGACTCATAGCCGGCAAAGTCGATGGACTTAAGCTTATCCCAATTCTTTTACTGATATACGCAGTCAGCATGTTGACAATTTTGTATATGGGATTGTTTACAACACCCACACTATCCATACTGTTAATCCCCTTCAGTGCTATGGCATTTTCCAATGGAGCTTGTTATCCCATTGTCGTTGCGGATGCACTTAAACCCTTTGCCCATCAATCCGGCATGGCTTCCTCTCTTCAAAATACGCTTCAATTGGGAATTAGCTTTTTGGCCAGCATACTGGTTGCTTTTTACTCACACCACGCACTCATTGCCACATGTATCGTCATGGCATCGACCGTAGTCTTCGCTGTATGGGGCTATTATCTCACGATATCATATCGGAAAATACCTTCTTAGTAGGCACCATTTTGAGTTTTTGTAATAAATTATGTTTTATTTTGCATAGCATAGTGTTTTAAACATTTAGTTATTCAAATACTTATAAATTTGTATGTATTAGACTGAAATACTATCTTTGCATATTGTTGTGTAAAACAACTACATTACAATTTACAAATATTTATATATGAATCAAAAATTCAGCTTCATATTTGTTTTTTTATGGTTTACTTTGACTTCATACAGCCAAATGACCGATAATGGCATTACCAAATATGGCAATGAATGGCAAGTTGAGGGTCAGGACTATTATAAAATCCGCATCGCCGCCGATGGATTCTATAAAATTGATTTCCAGACGCTTCAGAATAGTGGATTTCAAGGCACAATCAATGGTGGTGAACTTCAATTGTTTAAGAATGGAGTTGAAGTGCCCATATTCGTTACCAACAATAATATCTGGGGCTCCGATGATTACCTGACTTTCCATGGATATTACAACAAATCCGAAATAGATCGATATTCCTATCAAAATGGAACTGAAGACATAGTCAATCCAAAGGCAAGCCTATATTCCGATACATCAACCTACTTTTTGACCATGTTGCCGGGAAAAAGTGGACTTAGGGTGAATATTGTCTCCAATGACCTTACCAATGCACCGAACCCGGAGCCTTATATCATTCGTATTTCCGAACTGGACTTTAAAGAAATACCCAATACCAAAACCGAATATTCCGGATTGCACCCATATATACTTTCCGGATTTTATGCAGGCAAAGGCATGGTCTCTACAGCTAACAATCAGACATACAACCTATCATGTCCGGGATTATTGGTAGATAGCAGGCTGCCTATATTCAGGTATCGGGGCGTGACTAATGCAGGGAATGTAGGATTAGGACTTGGACATGACCTTAAGTTTAGTTTAAAGGGACAGGATATGTTCAATGCTACATCCTCGTCTCCACGCGTTATCTATGTCAACTTCTCATATACAGATGTCAATCGTGTTATCACGCCCGACAACAATCAATACTCTTTGACGAGCGGCCATTCGCTAGATCAGATTAAAACAGGATATGTCGCAATAGAATACCCTGCAAGTACGGATATTGACGCTGAAAAAACATTGCGCTTTTACCTTGAAGGACGCACCGGGGACCGATATATTGCCTTTACTTATAGTGGCAATGCGCCACAGTCGCCTTATTTGACGGATTCTACCGGTATTTGGCGAATTCCGGGCGTCGTTGAAGGCAATACTATACGCTTTAGAATACGTGAAACATTAAATACTGCACAATTTATCTATCGACCTTCCGATTTGTCAGAGGCAATTCAGACAATGCATAAGGTAAAAATCAAGACTTTTGACAACTTTGCGCACGATTACATCATTCTTTCACATGGTCCTTTACTTAATAGTGACAATGGGATATCAGCGGTTGAACAATATGCTGCTTACAGAAGGTCGTCAAGTGGAGGCAACTATGACGTCTCTGTCGTCGATGTCAATGATTTATATAATTCCTTTGGTTATGGATTAGATTATAATCCGATGGCGGTGAAAAACTTTGCCAATTACTTAGGGCTGACCGGTAAATCTCGTTTCCTTTTTATCATCGGGAGAGGTAGGGATTATAAGGAAATAAGAACTCCTGAACAACTCGCAACTGCTATCAGTAGAGGGTATGGCGTACCCTCTTTTGGCGACTACGGCTCAGACAACCTCTTGGTGTCAAAATCTTTTCATTCACTTGAAATGAATGTCGCTGTCGGTCGACTTCCGGCGGTTACTCAAGAAGAAGTGCTCGTCTATCTGAACAAAATTAAACTAAGTGACGCAGCATACAATGCAAGCGGCGACAACCCTTCCAGGCAATGGGTTAAGACAATCGTACAGGTCAATGGAGGGAACATCGGAAAAACGGATCAAGTCGCCATAGCCAATGCCCAAAGAGAAACAGAAAATATCATCAAATCATCCAAAATAGCCGGTATTGTTGAGACATTTATCAAAGGGAGCAATGAAACCATAGGCAAAGCCTCAGACGACTTTTTCAAATTAGTCAATCAGGGAGTATCTGTTGTGGATTATTTTGGCCATGGAGCACTCAGTTCTCTTGAATACCCTATTGACCTTCCATCCAAGTACGACAATAATCCAAGGCTACCC
>CAKUWM010000013.1 GCA_934699305.1 uncultured Saprospiraceae bacterium
AGATCACTAATTCTAATAAAAACTTCATCAATGAGAAAATTGTTATTCAGGCGAGTCTTGTAGAACGAGATTCTTCTCAAAAAAATCAAGGTAACAAGTGAATAATTTAGTCAAATTTTATTTTGCATCATATCCGGTTGATATGCAATAGTAATATTCTTCTTTTTTTCATGGCTGGGGATATATAAAACAAAATAGGCACTATTCCTTTGAAACGAAGATTAAGACAGACTTGACGAACTATCAAATGTTCGTTCTATAGCATTAAAAAAAGTTCATATTTAATATATATGTGATGAAGGCTTTTCAAAATTAACATGAGAATAAAATTATGCAAATTTATCTTAATTCTGCATTGTTAACTTTTGGTTTTCGTTTATAAATGCGATTTGGTGGAGTCGTGTTTGAATTTATTAGTTATTTCAATTGATACATCCGACTCTGAAGATCATTTCTTATTTAATGAAATGGTATTGCCATAGAAAGATTAAAAATAAATTAGTTGAATAATATTATTTTTGGATAATACATCTCAATGACATCCTCAATAAGAATTGTGGAAATTGATATTTATTATAAATTAAATAAGAAAGGCTATTTAAAGTAATAAAATTTAGGCCTAATTTACCCTTTTACACATTTTACACCATGCATTACATATATTTTTTGAGGTCTAATATTATCAATGATTTTTCCAATGTTGTTCTAACCTTCAAAAACAGCATATTCTTTTGGCTACTTTTTCTATGTAGTTCATTTGGTGCTTTAACACAAAATGACCTGTTGTTTTTTGATCATTTAACTCACACAAATGGTCTTTCATCAAACAGAATAAATGTTATACAAGAAGATGGCGAAGGTTTTATTTGGTTTGGTACTGGAGATGGACTCAACCGGTACGATGGCACTACCATGGAGGTTTTTGATAAGCAAGTCGCATGCATGGCGATTAATCCTAAAACAAAAAACCTTCTGATAGGCACTCCAAAAGGATTAGAGATATTTGATATGAATACCTGGCGCTTTAAACCTAAAAAACTTAAAAACAAGTTAGGAGAAAAGTTCGGTAAAGGCTCAATTAATTCCATGCATTTTGGTTCAAATAATGAACTATTTGTTGGAAGTGATTTTTTGTACATTATAAATGAATCCTTTACCAACTTCAAAAAACACCCACTTCCTAAGGATGATAATGGGAGAGAATGGGAAATAACGTCCATTCAAGAGGTGAGTGAAAATACCATTTTGTTAGGTACAAAAAACGGCGTTTATCAATTGAATTTGGAAAATGGTACTTATGAAACGGTCTATAAACATGAAAATTTAGGGATTATCAGTAAGTTATTTATAGATAGTGAATCCAACTTATGGATCTGTACTTATTTCAAAGGTCTTTACTTTGTTAAAGATGGGAACGTAAAAGCGACTCCAATTATCTATGAGGAATCGGATGGCTTTTTAATTAACAATCGGGTTGTCGATATTATAGAAGATGAACCTCAGGTATTTTTAATTGCGAATATTGAAGGGGGATTGGTTCGATTTGATAAAAAGGGGAACACTATTAGTCAGTACCAACCAGATATTCATGAGGTTAGCAGTATTAGTAGCAAGGCATTAACGACATTAATGAAAGATAGTAATGATAATGTTTGGATAGGAACCTATAACAGTGGCGTTGATTTTATAGATAGACATCGAAAGGACTTTGAGCACTACCAAGTTAATTTTAAAGAAAACGGACTTTTTAATAATAATATTAGGGTATTATTTCAAGATTCAAAAGGAGATATTTGGGTTGGGACAAAAGAAGGCGGTGGATTGAGTAAATTTAATCGTGCTGACGGTACTTTTGTTCATTATAAACCAGATCCTGACAACCCAGTAAGTCTTGCAGATGATTATGTGTTTTGTATTGAGGAGTTGGACGCTGATCATTTAATGATTGGGACTTTAAAAAATGGTTTGGAAATTTTTAATTCGGTAACAGGTACGTTCTCGCATTATATGCTTAATGAGTACAATTCAATCTACAATATGGTCTATGCGATCCATAAGGATCAGAATGATAAAATATGGGTGGATTATGGTGGTATGTTTTATGAGTTTTTTCCTGAAGAAGGCACCATTGAAAAAATTGATGGTATCCTAAGAGTAAGATGCATTATTGATGAAGATGAAAGCCATATTTGGCTAGGAACCATTGAAACTGGATTATATTTATTTAATACCAAAACAAAAGAATTAGAAAAAACTAAAATTAATGCGAACCAAATTAACGCCTTACAAAAGGATAGCCAAGGAAACTTATGGATTGGTACAAGTATTGGTTTGTTTTTAAAAAAAGTAAATACTACAGAGTTTATAAATTATAAAGTTACAGACGGTTTAGCAAATAACCAAGTTTTAAGTTTGCAGGTGGATGATGCCGATAATATTTGGGCAAGTACAATTAATGGTCTTTCAAAATTTGATACGAAGAAACAAGTTTTTTTTAATTATGACGTGCATGACGGATTGCAAGGTAATGAGTTTGAGCGCTATGCTTCTTTAAAAACAAGAGATGGGGAATTATTGTTTGGCGGACGTAATGGTTTTAATATTTTCAACCCCGATAAGATAACCAAAAACTTAGAGGCTCCAAAAGTTGTCATTACAAGTTTTAATCTTTTTAATAAGCCAGTCACTATTGGTGCTGAAGATTCGCCATTAATAAAACATATTTCTCAAACTAATGATTTAACATTAACGCATCAACAATCTGTAATAACTTTTGGTTTCGTAGCATTAAACTATTCCTCTCCTGAAAAAAATCATTATGCTTACAAGTTAGAAGGATTTGATAAGGATTGGAATTATATAGAAAATAAACGCACGGCAACATATACCAACTTACCAGCAGGGAATTATGTTTTTAAAGTAAAAGCCTCGAATTCTGATGGTTTATGGAATGATAGCGATGCATCTATACAAATTACGGTACTACATCCCTGGTGGAAAACACGTTACGCGTTTTTAGCATATGTGGTGATAATTATCCTTCTTTTAGCTGTGTTTTATTATTTTTTGTATATGTATTTAAACTTAAAAAATAATTTGAAATTGGAGCAAATTGAAAAACAGAATAATAGAGAACTACATCAGGCAAAACTTGAGTTTTTTACAAATATTTCTCACGAATTCAGGACACCTTTGACATTGATCATTAGTCCGTTAGATAAACTTTTGAATTCTAATATAAGTGATGCTAATTTATTAAAGCATCTTAAGTTGATGCATTCAAATGCGAATAGATTGCTACGTTTAATTAATCAGCTTATGGATTTCAGAAAAGTTGGAAAAGGAAAAATGACCTTAAAAGTAGCAGAATATAACATTGTTGAAGTAACAAATGAAATCGCAAGATCATTTGAAAACAAAGCAGAAGAGTCTTCAATAAGTTATCATGTTATCAGTGTTCAACCAAAGATTCCTGTTTTCTTAGATATAGAGAAATACGAAATTATCTTACACAATTTACTATTTAATGCATTTAAGTTCACTAAAGAAAATGGAAATATAAGTGTAGAAATCTCTTTAAACAATCAACTCGTAGAGGTTCGTGTAATAGATGACGGTAAAGGTATTTCAGAAGCAGGTATAGCAAATGTTTTTGAAGAATTTTACCAGGTTGAGCAAGACTTAAGTGGTACTGGAATTGGTTTGTCCCTCACAAAAAAAATAGTCGAGTTACATAAAGGGACCATTAGAGCAGAAAGCACTTTAGAAAAAGGAAGTTGCTTTACTATAAGTTTGCGTTTAGGATATGAGCATTTTAGTACTTCAGATATTAATGAGTTTCAAGACGCTTATCCATATATAACGGAAGCGTATAACTCCAATGTTTTAATTTCAAAAAAACAAGATGCCCATACAAATCTAAAGCAAGAAAAGAGGCCTATTAAAATTTTGTTGGTAGAGGATAACGAAGACCTTAGACACTATTTAAAAGAAAGTTTAGAAAAAAAATATACAATTCATGAGGCCAATGATGGTGTTCAAGGTATAGCTATGTGTCTTAAAGCTTCTCCAGACTTAATAATTAGTGATGTGATGATGCCAAATAAAAGTGGGGTAGAGATGTGCTTTGAGATAAAGAATGACATAAGGATAAGTCATATTCCTGTAATTCTACTTACTGCAAGGAGTTCGATTGAACATAAAATTGAAGGTCTTAAGTCTGGAGCAGATGCTTATATAGAAAAGCCATTTAATATGGAGCTGCTAGAAATTAAGGTGTCTAATTTGTTGGAAACACGTAAAAAACTAAAATTACGTTTTGGAAATGATATTATTATCCAGCCAAATGAAATCTCAAACTCCTCGGCTGATGATAAATTTCTCAATAAAGCTATAAAAACGATTGAAGAACACTTTCAAGATAACACCTTTGGCGTGGATGATTTTATTAGTGAAATGGCGATGAGTAGAAGTAGTCTCCATATTAAATTAAAGGCATTGACAAATATGTCCACTACGGAGTTTATTAGGTCCATACGTCTAAGAAAAGCTGCTGTATTCCTTAAGGAAACAGACCAAACTATTGCTGAAATTGCTTATAATACAGGATTTTCTTCGCCTGAATATTTTTCGAGAAGTTTTAAAAAACTATTTGATAAACTTCCAACAGATTATAGAAAAGAGTAATGTTATTTTTTCTGTAGGCTGCTTTGGGACAAGGCAGACTAAAAATTAAATAAAATCTCTACGGATTTAAAAATGAAAATTTCATGTGTGCGGTCTAATGGGTAAATATCATAAGTAAATTAAAATTAGGTAGAACTTTGGTGTCTCTAAAATCTCAAAAAAGAACACAAAAATAGGTTCTCATAAATACTCTGAATTTTAATTCCATTCGCTTGTAGGATGTTGTTGCTTGTCAAACTACTTAATTTCGTAAAAAAAATTTAGAATCAATGTGGCTACCGACACCTATTCCTTTAATCTGACTTGTTAGAGTGCTTAGTTGAAATAAACCTGAATTTCATAAAATCTATCCTAAACCAACTTTTCTTAACGTCTCCAATATCGAGTATCGGGAGCTCCAACGACCAGTCAAAATTGCCAGAACGAGTCATTTTAAGAAGATGAATTTATTTGGCTTAATAATATACAGGTAAAGAACTTCTTGTAGTTAGACATTAATTGCAATAGGAATATGCAAAAGAAGTAAATTCTATATCAATTCAAATTATCCCATAAAGAAGTAAATAAAATTAGATTAAATCATAATGAAAATACAATATAATATAATGATATGTCTTTGTTAAGATATCCCTAATGAATACAATGATTTCAATAGGATAATCTTAGCAATTACACATTTGTACTGTTCAGTGAACATATGTGCAGTTAATTACACATCTGTACGCATTTTAAAAACAATAGTGATGCACTTTGCTTAGCAAAAACTCTTACTTGTGATATCACTTCTGAATATCAAAGAATGCGTAATAGAAATAAAAAATTTGAGGCAATGTTTGCGATGATAGCAATAGTTGGGATTCTTGTGATTTTAGCGATACTGTTTCTAATAACCTTACTATAATAAGGTGTTGAGATACAATAATAAAAGTATTTAATTAAGATACCATTAAAGATGAAGAAAAATTACTATATGAATTTACTTAAATGTTTATCTGTCGTTTTTGTTTTAACAATAACAGAGGTGCATGGTCAGAGTTATGATTTTGAGACACTAAGAGCGCGTGTTGCAGCGGAGCAAAAAACAGGTATAACTGGAACTGGTGTTTTAAATAACTGGGTGAATTCACAGAATGCCGACGGGAGTTGGTCTGATATGCAATATGGGAGTAATACCAATTTAACAACCACCAATAACCATATTTATCGTTTATGGCAAATTTCTGCGGCTGCGACACAGGTTGGGAACGCCAAGTATAATGATACTCATTATAAGGATGCTGTTAAAAACGGGTTGCAGTATTGGTATACTTCTAATACTTCAGATTCCAACTGGTGGTACAATCAAGTTTACTTTCCGCAATATTTAGGTGAAATCCTCATTTTTATGCGAGAATTTGATGGGTTTATTCCGAAAACCAGCACGCCAGGAATAGATGAGCCAGAGGTACTGTCATTATTTTCTCCTACAGCCTTAAGTGGCATTACCTCACACGGTTCTGGTGCAAATGCTGTAGACATCGCCTTGCATTATGTATACCGTGGGCTTCTGACAGAGGACGGTGCGCTTTTAGAAAACACAAGGGATATAGTTGAAACAATTTTAACCGATAATATTACGGGCGACTTAATGTACCAAGATCATGGACCGCAAATAATGAGCGCTAGCTATGGTTGGGTGTTTTGCGATGGGTTAATACGATTGGCAACTTATTTGGCAGACTCTCCAGCAGCTTTTGATACGCATTCAGCAAACTTTAGTAAGGTTTTAAGTTTTGTTCGTGATACGCAAGCCTATTCCACTAGAGGACGCTTTTGGGATTTTAGTGTGATGGGTAGGGGTGTGAGTCGCAAAAATTCTTTAAAAGCCAACATGAATTATCTTCAACGATTAGCTGATTATATTGACCCTGAAAATGCGACTGAATACTTAGATATTCTATCAAGATTGAAAGGCGCTAACCCAGCTAATTACAATATAAAACGGTTTAATAAACACTTTTGGGCTTCTGATTATACGCAGCATTCTCGCAGTAGTTATTTATTTACTGTTCGTAACACATCAACGCGCACTGTGGAGGCCGAAAAAGGAAACGGCGAAAACCTAAAGGCTAATTATTTCTCTTATGGCGCAAATTTCATGGCTATTGATGGTGATGAGTATGATAATATTATGCCTGTTTGGGATTGGGCAATGATCCCAGGCACTACATTTCCATATACTACGTCGTTTCCTAACCGAAGTGATTGGGGTAGTAATTATGGAAGTACCTCTTTTGTAGGTGGTGTTTCTGACGGCACACATGGCGCATCAGTCTTAACTTTAAATAAGACAAATACGCAAGCTAAAAAAAGTTGGTTCTTTTTTGACGATGAGGTGGTTTGTTTAGGTGCTGGAATTATAGATAATAGTAATAGAAATGTACGCACAACTATAAATCAGGCGTGGCTTAAAGAGTTATCGTATTACAGCGAAGTCGGGTCTTCAGAAGAAACCGCACAATCTATCAGTTCTAATGTATACGCTAACGCAAGTTTAAAGTATATCAGAAACGGGAAGTTTGGTTACTATTTTCCTAATCAAGGTAATGTGAAATATACGATGAAAGCCCAAGAAGGCACTTGGAGGTCTATTAATGCAGATGGGTCTCCGGCACTTGAATCTGGATATGTGTTTTCCTTATGGATGGATCACGGCAATAATCCTAATAATGCCAATTATAGCTACATCGTTGTGCCTGGGATTGATAGTCAACAAAAAGCGCAAAATTATGATGCTAGCCTCGTAAGTATTATAAAGAACACCCCTTCACAACAAGCGGTGTATCACCGCGGTTTAGATATTTTGCAAGTAATTTTTCATGAAGCGGGAACGGTCAGTTTTGAAGACAAATCCGTTACGGTGGATAAGCCTTGTGCATTAATATTTAAAAAAGGTACGCTCGTTACTGTATCAAATCCATCCCAAAGTTATTCTGGAGTAAACGTTACAATTATTGATAATGGTGTCTCTTATACCAAAGCTGTGGTAGTGCCAACAAGTGCGCCATTCAAAGGAAGTTCTGTAACGGTCGATTTTCAAGATGTATTAAGTACTACCGATTTTTCGGAAAATAAATTGAAAACACTTCTTTATCCTAATCCTACAAAAGGGGTTTTGAATCTTAAGTCTAATAATGCCGGAGCTTTATTGAGCTATAAAGTGATTGGTATAGATGGTAAAATAATAGCAACAGACAAATTTTCACAAAAGACAACTTTAGATTTATCGAATCTGCCTAGTGGTTTGTATTTCTTAAATATAACGGATGCTAACAATCTAACGAATACTCAAAAAATCATAAAGTATTAATGGATGATTGCACCATGTCATATTGCTTTTTATATAACAAACTAACTATTAAACTATAAACTAATATGGGTAAAGGAATCCTATCATTTTCATATGTTTTAAGAGTCACATTATTTCTTTTATTTGTAGTGAGTCACATGTCTCTATATGCTCAAAGCGATAATATTATTTCAGGAGTTGTATCCGACCAATCTGGCGTTCCTCTACCTGGTGTTTCTATTGTTGTTAAAGGAACAGCCACGGGAACCGTTACAGATTTCGATGGTAATTTTAGTATCTCGGTTTCCAATCCTAAGGCGGTATTAGTATTCTCTTATGTTGGGTTTATTACCCAAGAGAAACCTACGTCCAGTAAACAACCATTTAATATCGCTTTAGAAGAAGATATTCAATCGTTAAATGAAGTGGTCATTGTGGGGTATGGTTCTCAAAAGAAGGAAACGGTAACAGGTGCCATTAGTACTATAAAAGGTTCTGAACTAACTGATGTGCCGACTTCAAATTTAAGTACCGCTATTACTGGAAAGTTGCCAGGGGTGGTAACAATACAAAGTTCGGGTCGACCAGGTGAGGATGCTGCAAATATTTTTATTAGAGGACAATCAACGTGGGTGGACAGTTCGCCTTTGATTATTGTAGATGGTGTAGAGCGACGTACTTTTTCACAAATAGACCCTAATGAAGTGGAAAGTATTTCGGTTTTAAAAGATGCGTCATCAACAGCTGTATATGGTGTTAAAGGTGCAAATGGTGTTATTTTAATAACTACCAAGCGCGGTGAGGTAGGGCGACAAAAAATAAGTATCTCTGCGGATTTGGGTGCTCAGCAACCAATAAATATTCCGAATTTTCTAGGTTCTTATGACCATTTATTATTAAGAAAGCAAGCGTCAATTAACGACGGATTAAACATTGAAAATGATCCCTTGATTTCTGATGAATCCTTAGAAGGTTTCCGCTTAGGAGAAGATATGTTCAGGTACCCAAATTTGAAATGGTATGACAAGGCTATTAAATCATTGTCTTTTCAGCAAAAGTATAATGTCAATATCTCTGGAGGTACAGAAAAAGTGAAATACTTCGTGTCTTTAGGGTATCTTAATCAGGACGGGATGTTTAAATATACAAACACCCATAACCGATACAGTTCGGACACCGACTTTAAACGTTTTAATTTTCGTTCAAATCTGGATTTTAAAGTCAATAGATTTCAAACCTTAAGTGCTAATATTAGCGGTCGTAAGGATACAAAAAATGGGTTCCCAAACATAAGCAACGTCTTTCAGTCGTTAATTGCTCAAGTACCTTATGCGTTTCCTATATATAACCCAGATGGCAGCTATGCAGCTATTGCTGGACAAGGAAACCCTATAGTTAAAATAGCAGAAAGTGGCTATGATAGAACAGATGTCAACAACTACGATATCGTCGGGAGTTTAAGAAATGATTTAAGCTTTATAACGGATGGTTTGACCTTGGACATTAATTTGTCTTACAATAGTTCTACAGGATCTACTAAAAGTTATAGAGAACAAGCGGGAACTTTTCAATACAATTCTGTCAGAGATGACTATGATCAAATCACTGAATACAGTCCGCTGAGTTACACTGGAGAGAGTCCAACTACCACCTTCACGAGATTAGGAATTCAGGCCAATATGCGATATACCAAAACAATTGGAAAGTCAAAAATCAATACCACTTTGGTTTATAACCAACAGAACGACAAAAGCAATACTTCTAACCCTTTCGTTTTAATGGGGTATGCTGGCCGTTTCGAATATGATTTTGACGGAAAGTATTTAGCTGAAATTAATGCGGGTTACAATGGTTCAGAAAATTTTGCGCCTGGTAATCAATTCGGTTTTTTCCCTGCGGCTTCTTTAGGATATGTCATATCGAATGAAAATTTCATGGAGCCATTGTCCTCTGTTGTCACATTTCTTAAAATAAGAGGTTCTGCTGGTTTGGTCGGTAACGATAAGATTGGAGGTAGCCGTTTCTTATGGCAAGGTTTATATCAGTACTTGCCTGCGACGGGCTCACGACTACAATATATTGGTTTTGGTACTACAAACCCGTCTAGTTTAGGTGGGATTTATGAAACACGTACTGAAAACAGACTGTTAACATGGGAGAAATCACTTAAACAAAATATTGGTTTGGATGCCAAGTTTTTTGGAAATAGACTGCTTGACATTACAATAGATGTGTTTAATGAACACCGTACAGATATTTTAATGTCAGCCCGCTCACTGCTCAATACCACAGGGATTCCATCACCACAATATAATATAGGTGAAGTTAAAAACTGGGGATATGAAATAGATGTCAGCCATATGAATACCATTGGTGAAGTTGGGTATTCATTACGCGGGTTCTACAGTTTTGCGCGAAACAAAATTATCAATTATGACGATCCTAGTGGAACCCCTGTAATGCAAAAATATGCTGGCTATCGCATTGGACAATACAGAGGATATAAAGTTCTTGGATATTTTACCTCTCAGGAAGAAATTGACAATTCACCAGATCATAGCACTCTTGGAGGGCCAATTATTCCAGGTGATTTAAGATATCAAGATACTAATGGTGATAATAAAATCACCGAATCAGATATACAACCTATAGGGTTTTCGCAAGTACCAGAAATCATTTACTCGATAACACCTGAAGTTTCCTGGAAAGGCTTTACGCTAAACGCTATGTTGCAAGGTGCGGCAAATGCTTCAGTTCTGTTTACTTCTAATGCAGGTTTTGAATTTGGAGGTGCTGCAGGTGGTGGACAAGTGACTACATTGCATCAGGATTATTGGACGGTCGATAATCAAAATGCAAGTTATCCATCTTTACACCTTAATCCACAGCATAGCAACAAAAATGTGAATTCATTTCATTTGAAATCTGGTAATTATGTAAGGCTGCGTAATGTACAGCTAAGCTTTGAGTTGCCTGAACTGTTTTGTAAAAAGCTCAATATAAAAAATATGAGAATCGTATTAAGTGGTAATAACTTAAAAACATGGTCGAAAGTAGAAGGCTTTGACCCTGAAACTGTAGATCAAAAAGGAGAATCCTATCCGCAGCAAAAGGTGTATAACTTAGGTATTAATATTAATTTATAATGCAGATGAAAATCAATAAACAATATAAAGTAATACCATTTATAATGGTTATAATAGTGGTCCTTGGTAGTGCTGTATCATGTACAGATGTATTTGATGAGTCACAACTAAATCAAGCGCCAGAGCAAGATTTGGATTTTGACAAAGTATTTACCGACTACCAGCAATTTCGTCAATACTTAGACTATAGTTATTATTTTATGCCAGGTCACTTAGGACGTATGTGGAACAGTATGGTTGCAGAATTGTCTGACGAAGCAGAAGGAATTGGAGTTAATGTATGCTCTTCTGTATTTAATAATGGTGCTTGGTCTGGAGACGAAATCCCTGGCATAGGATCAAATCCTGCAGCCAATGCTAACAGGGAACTGAGTGATATGTGGAATGACTTATTTAAAGGCATTCGTCAAGTAAATAATGTTATAAAAAACATCGATTTAGTTGAAAATTTTCCTTCTCAAAAAGTTTACGAGCGCTCCTTAGGTGAGGCCTATTTTATTCGTGGGTTTTTATATTTCGAATTAGTGAAACGTTGGGGTGGCGTGCCACTTTTTGATAGACCCTTGCAGTTAGGTAAGGATGAATTGGATGTACCTAGAAACACCTACGAAGAAAGTATCAATTTTATAGTTGAAGATTGCAATCGTGCAGCGCAACTGTTAGGTCTGGAAAACTTAGGAGGTGATACAGGAAGAGCCACAAAAGGAGCAGCTTTAGCTTTAAAATCAAGAACTTTATTATATGCTGCCCGACCATTAAATAACCCAAGTCAAGATGTGGAAAAATGGAAAGCTGCGGCAGCTGCAGCTTGGGATGTTATTAATTTGAATCAATACAGTCTCGACCCTGATTATGTGAATATGTTTTTCAGATCAGATTTAGGAAATGAAATCATAATGAATCGTCCAAGACCAAAAATAAATTTCGAACAAGGGCATTCCGATAACTCTAATTTTTTAGTACGGTTTATTGTGCCACAAGGGTATGATGGCTGGATGGGTACTGCGGTAACTCAAAATTTCGTGGATCTTTATGAAGATTCAAATGGGTTTCCAATCACAAATGCAAGTTCAAACTACAACCCGAACGATCCCTACGTCAATAGAGACCCGCGTTTGAAAATGACCGTGCTTTATAACGATCGTTATTGGTACAGTAGAAACACACAATTTTATACCGGTGGTCTTGATTATGGTAGTACCTTAATAAATCCGATTGGTTACTCTATAGCGAAATTTTGGCCAGAGGCACACCAGCGTTATAAAGGCACCAGTACGTATTTAAATTATATTTATTTCCGATATGCTGAGGTGCTTCTTAATTATGCCGAAGCGGTAAATGAGGCCTATGGACCCGATGGTGCACATCCTGGGGCAGGATTAACAGCAAGAAATGCCACCTCACAAGTTCGTCAAAGAGTAAATCAAGTTCCTATTCCATTGGAATTGTCATCTTCTAAGGAGACTATGCGTGAGCGGATTCATAACGAACGTGCTATTGAGCTTAGTTTTGAAGAACAACGCTGGTATGACGTCCTAAGTTGGAACAAGGGCGTGGAAATTTTTGGAGAAGAAAACCCTATAAAAGGAATGAAAATCACTAAAAACCCTGATGACACATTTATCTACGAACCTTATGTGTACGAAACACGTGTGTTTCGACCTCACATGAACCGTTACCCAATTCCTAATAGTGAAATTTATAAGAGTACGGTGTTAGAACAAAACCCTGGTTGGTAATTATTATATAATCCTAAGCAGATAAAAACATATAAAAATGAGTCAAAACGAAATCAAAATAATAGTAAAAAGAAGCTTGTTATTATTAGTGTTCTTTTTCTGTTCGGCCTCTATTTTTTCACAAAAATTACAAGAACCAACAGCTGGATATGAATTGCGCGGAGTGGTTACAGAGAGTAATGGTATGCCATTGAGTGGAGCTGAAATTAAAATTCAAGGTAAACCAGATGTTGTAACTACTGATGTTGACGGGGTATTCACGGTAGAAGTATCACCTTCTGATGTGTTGGTATGCAGCTATAAGGACTATAAAACTGAAAAAGTGCTTCTTACAGAAAAAACAAAAGCTCTAACTATTGTAATGCAACCATTATTTGAGGAAGATAGAGGGGTAGACGTGGCCTATGGAAACTATAGAAAACGAATCCTACCAGGAGCCTTATCTTATATTGATGCAGTTGTCATTGAAAAGAATGCTGTGAGTTCCGTTGAGCAAGCATTAAACGGTACGTTATCTGGCTTGCATTCTGTTAAAAGTGGCGGACAAAAAATGGGAGACTCTAATTACAAATTTTATATAAGAGGCATTGCCACTACAGGTAGCGCAAGTCCACTCATATTAGTTGATGGTGTTGATGCGAACATCAATCTGTTAGATCCAAAAGAGATTGAAAGTGTCACCGTTTTGAAGGATGCGACAGAACTAGCTATGTTCGGTATGAGAGGCGCTAACGGTGTTATTCTTATTAAAACGAAACGCGGTGAGAAATTAAATAGTTATATGAATGTTGAAATAAGAACAGGTTTTCAACAGGCTAATTTCATTGCTGATAAACTGAGTGCGTACCAGTATGCGACTTTATATAATGAAGCCAGTGTCAATGATGGCGGAAGACCTGTATTTGATACCTCTAATTATTTGAATAATAGCGACACGTTTCGCTACCCAGACACCAATTTTCCGGAGTTGTTTTTAAATGATAATACGCAATATATGTATCAAAATTTAAATTTTTCAACGGGTGGTGGTAATGATGTCGCCCAATATTATGTGTTAGTTGGGTACATGAAGCAAGATGGCTTGTTTACCGCGCCTTTAGATTATGGTGACCTAAACAACAACAATGATGAACGCTATAACTTTAGAACGAATATTGATATTGATCTCGGCAAAGGCTATAAGCTTAACCTCAATATTGCAGCAATTAATGACGCTAAACGTTCGCCTTGGTTAGGAAGTGATTTTAATGTGAATAGTTCTAATAGTAATCTTTTCAATAGAATTATGACAACACCTGCCAATGCCTATCCTTTAGTTAATAGAGATGGGTCTTTAGGAGGGTCTTCAGAATATCAAAATAACATGCTCGGTATTTTACAGTCTGGAAACCGAGTTGAAACGACGCGCCAATTAACTGCGAAAACGAAATTCACAAAGGATCTAAGTTCTTTATTAGAAGGATTAAGTGCTAATATGGTCTACAGCTTTGAGAATTATAATTCCTATTACCAAGGCCGTTATACAGGGTTTGCAGTATATCAATTGAATCAGGATGACACCTATACAATGTATGGGGTTGATGATACGAAAGTCACAAACACAGGAGGGCAAATGGGGGATTATTATAAAGATGTTACCATCACGGGCGGTTTAGACTATGAGCGTAATTTTGAAAATCACCAAGTAAGCGGAAGTTTAACAGCCAACCAATATACAAGTCGCATCAGTGGTGATAATCCAGATTATAAATGGTTAGGAACCTCTGGACGCTTTTTATATGGGTTTCAAAACCGCTATTTTTTACAAGTAAGTGGTGCCTATCAAGGGTCTAATAGCTTTGCTAATGGTCAACGTTATGGATTTTTTCCAGCAGCAGGAGCCTCTTGGGTAATTTCAGAAGAAGCGTTTCTTAACGCTAACCAGACCATTAACTATCTTAAGTTAAGAGGGTCCTATGGATTAGTCGGGAATCATCTAGGCGCTACGCGTTACTTACACCGTCAAGCGTATATTAAAAATAATGGTTATGGTTTTGGAAACCCCAATGGTTCAGTTCCAGGAACGTATGCAGGAACTTTAGGAAACCATGGTGCGACTTGGGAGAAATCTCTTAAGACTAATGTAGGTTTTGACTTGAGTATGTTCACGAATGCTTTAACGCTATCTGCAGATTACTTTCATGAAAACCGTAAAGACATCCTCGTACCACAGGCTAATGTTGTACCAGACCTAATTGGGGTAGGACTTCCGTTATATAACGCGGGAAACATCACCAATAAAGGTATAGAGCTACAGCTTAATTATACAAAGAATATAGGTGAATTACTGGTTAACGTAGGAGGGAATACGACCATCGCAAATAATAAGATCATCGACCTAAAAGAAGTTGCATATGGCACGCAAGAAGGTTATCGCTATCGTAAGGGACATTCAGTAGACTCTTATTTTGGATATGTAGCCAACGGTATTTACACGAATCAGGCTGAAATTGATGCTGATGCTGTGGGCTCTTCATTTGGGGCTTTAGCTCCGGGTGATATTAAATATTTAGACTTAAATGGCGATGGTATTATTAATGATGCCGATAAAAAGGCGATTGGCAATACACTGCCAGAAGTGATTTATGGACTGCATTTAGGCCTTGAATTTAAGGGCTTCGATTTGTATGCTTCTGCTGAAGGGACTTCAAAATTCATCTCACATATTATACCTAATCAATTTTCAACTTATGCTTATGATAACCGATTCAAAAGTGAGGAAGTTTCGTCAACATTTGCATATCCAAGAGTTAGCTTAGAAAGTTTGCATAATCAGCAAACATCAACTTTCTGGCAAGAAAATGGAAATCTTTTCCGGCTTTCAACTATAGAATTGGGCTACACACTACCAACTCAGGTTGTACGTAACTTGTCCATCTCGAAATTGCGACTGTTTTTGAATGTTGATAATATATTCTCTACTAACAACTCTATTGAGGGTCGTGATTTTGAAGCGGTTAATGCGGGTTATTCAGATTATCCGATGTTGAAAACGTACTTGGTAGGCTTATCTGTAAATCTTTAATCTATAAAACAATAGGTAATGAAACTAATTAAAGTAATAGTATTTGTATTGGTCATAGTATCTCTATCCTCCTGTGAAGATCTACTAGATCCAGATTTAGATGGTACCTTAAGCGAAGAGGCTGTTTGGTCAAATAATAACTTGACATTTGGTTTTTTAAATAATGCATACAATAACTTGCCAGACGGCTACAATCGTATTTCTAACGCAATGCTCGCAGCTGCAACTGATGACGCAGTGAGCCCAGACCCTATCAGCAAGGTCAATGGGTTTAATGATGGCAGATGGAGTCCATTTAATGTGATTGATGATGTATGGAATAAGAATTATGAAGGCATTCGCAAAGTGAATACATTCCTTGAAAAGGTGGATAGCGTGCCACTCCCTAAAAAATCCAATGCCTTAGGTACGGATGAAAGTATTTTGAATACGCGCAAGAGAATGAAAGGAGAAGCACGTTTTCTTCGAGCTTACTTTTATTTAGAATTGGTAAAACGTTACGGAGGGGTTCCATTGACTCAAAGTGCTTTAACACCTGAAGAGGCAGTGAACTTAAAACGTGCAAGTAGCGATGATTGTTTTGAATTTATCCTTGCAGAATGCGAAGCCGCTGCACAATTGTTGCCTAGGAAATATGGGAGCGCTCCAGCTATAGTTGGATTTAATGAAGGTAAAGATATAGGGCGGGCCACATCGGGAGCAGCAATAGCTCTTAAGTCTAGAGCTTTATTGTATTGGGCAAGTCCACTATTTAATCCGGCCAACGATGTAACACGATGGGAACGTGCTGCAACGGCAGCAGCGGAAGTTATCGATTATACGGTTAATGAAACTGGTGGGAGTAAAGTATACAACTTGCAACGTTTTAGTTCCACCTTAACGATGTCTACTTTATTTACTACAAATTCGATTGTACCACAATACCATGACGAAATTATATTTTCAACCAAATATAATAATAACACCACGGTTGAAAGACAAAACGCGCCTATTTCGTATGGAGCAAAAGGCTTAACTAATCCTACTCAAAACTTAGTTGAGGCGTTTCCTATGAGTAACGGTAAACCCATTTCTGATCCAACATCAGGATATGATTCAAATAATCCATTTAAAGACCGAGATCCACGATTGAGCATGACGGTTTTGGCAAATGGGACTGAATTTGAAGTGAATGATAAAGCCAGGGTATTAGAAACCTTTGATGGTGGTGCAGATGGCCCTGGAGCTTATCCCAATGCTACGCAAACAGGCTATTATTTACAGAAATACGTGATGCCATTTGCGGCATGGGAAGGACGCACAGTTGATGTAACGCGCACGTGGATCTTAATTCGATTTGCAGAAATATACTTAAATATGGCAGAAGCAAGAAACGAAGCTTTTGGTCCTGATGACGATGTGTACTTTGCATTGCGAACCTTACGTTTCCGGGCGGGATTTCGACCAGTTTACGTACCGCCAGGGTTAAGTAAAGATGAAATGCGAAAATTCATTCAAAATGAACGACGTATTGAAATGGCCTTTGAAGAACACCGTTTTTTCGATGTACGTCGTTGGAAATTGTTCGACCAGCCTTCTGAGCGAGAGAAATTACTAACGATTCGTGGCGTTAAAATCACTAAAGATCCATCGTCAGGGAACTTTACTTATGACACTAATAATGTGGTGCAACAACGTTTTTTTTCTGACAAAATGTATTTATATCCCATATCTGAATCTGAACTTAACAAGAGTAATATGTTAGAACAAAATCCTGGTTGGTAAGTCTGTTATCATTTTAGGATGTGTATTAAAATTACAGACATAATTAAATGGAACAAGTAACTGATTAATTAATTTAAACCTGAGTATTATGAAAACAAAATTATCTTTTATTATCGTCATGTTAATGACCGTAACCTTGCACGCTGCAACATTGCGTGTGTCTACCACAGGGGATAACTCTGATGGATCCTCCTGGGCTAACGCCTATACAACAATTCAAGCTGCTTTAAATGCTGCAGTTTCTGGTGATGAAATTTGGGTGAAGCAAGGCACTTATATTATCGTTAGCGAAGCAGAACAATTAGCTTACAAAGAGGGGGTGAATGTATATGGTGGTTTCACAGGCAGCGAAACTGCGCTTAGCCAACGGGATGCCAATCCAGAATTAACTATCATTAGCCATGTTGAAAATGGAACTCCAGATTTTAGGTTGCTCAGTAGTGCAGTTTTAAATACGGCTACTACGTGGGATGGTTTTACTTTTGATGGAAATAATGTGGGTACTGGTGTGCTTTTATCAAGCAACTGTAATCTTAATAATACTGTTGTTGTGAATTGTGCAGTAACTGATGGTTCAGGTGCAGGTGTTGCTATAGTCTCTAGTGAGAACGTTTTCGGCACCGTTAACTTAACTAATTCTACGATAAAGGATAATACCATTTTTTCAGATGGAGGTGGTTATTTTGGTGGTGGCGCTGGAATTTTTGTAGGTGCTAACTCAAAAGCTGCTCTTATCGAAGATTGTATTATTTCTGGAAACACGATTAATGGTTTATCAAACGGAAGTTCTGTATTTGGAGCGGGAATATTTATTATTGAAGGTGTTATTAAAAACTCCGCGATTGATAATAATAAAGTTATAGGTACGGCAACTGGAAATAACGTTACAGGAGCGGCTATTGCAATTGTACCTCAAACAGCTGCAAGAAAAGTCCTTATTGAAGGCTGTAGTGTGACCAATAATGAAAGTCGTGCACGTGGTGGTGCTATTCTTATAGATCCACGTTGGAGTGGACAATTCCTTGGTGATTATACCATTTCTAACACCTCAATTATCAATAATAAAACCACTCAAGTTGGTGCCGGTATATTAACTACGGCAGCTACACAACAAAATACAGGTTGGACATTAAATGTTATCAATTCTGTGATCGCTAATAATTCCGCTAACACAGGAGGTGGGATGTTTATTAATAGCTCAGGAACTGTAAATGTGACCTATTCAACTATTGTCAATAATAATTCCACGGCTAATTATGGTGGTGGCGGAATCAATTTTGCAGGATCTGGAAACCAAACCATCAATGCAACATTAACGAATGTGTTGCTATGGGGTAATAAAGAAGGTATTCCAGACACAGGCCGTACTCAATTTAGTAATAATGGACAAGCATCAACCATCCAGTATTCGGCAATACAAGGTTTTAATTCAGCATACTATGGCTGGGATAACGCTACTATCGAAAGCATTATTAATTTAGATGCTGATAATGCTACGGGACCTAAATTCTTAGCGCCAACAGCAACCGTTGGATTTGGAGCTAGTGATTTGGACGTGAGCAGATGGCAAATAACGGATGGCTCTGCGGCAATTGAAACGGGGACGGATGCTACTGACAATAATGGCAACCCTATTATTACTGATTTTGCTGGAAAAGCACGTCCTATTTCGTCAAACGATTTTATTTACCCAGATATAGGTGCTTACCAATTTGACGCTTCTAACCCGCCAGTTTTGGGCCTTGAGACTATAGTAGCACAACCATCAGAGTTTAGAATTTTTCCTACGGTAACAACGCGTGTGTTAAACATTAAAACAAATAGAGTAATTAGGAACATTGAGATATTTAATATCAACGGAAGCCGAATTCTAAAAACGAACGCAACTGAAGTTATCGATGTATCTAACTTTACAAGTGGTATGTATGTATTTAAAGTCATGTTTGATGATAACAAGACCTCTGTAAAACGTTTTATAAAACAATAAAAACGTTCATCTATGATAGCATAGAAAGTACAAGATATTACCCTGCAAATAGTTGTTTTATTTGCAGGGTAATTATTTTTCAACAGCGTTCCTGTTAAGCTATAAGAACCTTTGTTTTTAGTATTAAATATTCCAATATTCATGAGAAGTGTAAGTGAATTTATAGCATCCTTTAAAACTATTCTTATAATCTGTTCAGTTTTTGTTTTCACTATCAGCAATCTTCAGGCTCAGAAATACAATTTCCAGCAATTAAGAGCCCGTGTTGCTAATAGTCAAAGCACGAACCTTGCAGAATTAGAAGTTATGGATGATTGGGTTTCCAATCAAAATTTTGATGGAAGTTGGCCAGATATGACCTATGGAAACATTGCGTTAACAGATGCCTTAAATAATAATCACATCCAGCGTTTATGGCATTTAGCCGCAGCTTGTACAAGGCTTGATCATATAAAATATAAAGATTCAGGCTATAAAAATGCCGTTAAAAATGGCCTACAATTTTGGTATGATTCTAAAAGTAACGATGCCAATTGGTGGTTTAATAAAATTTATTTTCCGCAACGATTGGGTGAAATTTTAATTTTTATGCGCGCTTTTGATGGGTTTATACCGCAAACAAGCTCAGTAGGAATTGATGAGCCAGAAATTTTAGCATTATTTAGCCCTACTGAAATGAAAGATATAACTTCTAACAGTACAGGTGCCAATGCCATTGACATTGCGTTACATTATGTGTACCGCGGCTTGCTTACTGAAAATGGACAACTTTTAGAAGATACGAGAAATAAATTAGAAACGCTTTTAGCTGATAATATTAAAGCAGATATGGTCTATCAAGATCATGGACCACAAATAATGATTGCTAGTTACGGATCTGTATTTAGTGAAGGTTTGTTGCGTTTGGCATCCTATTTGGCAGATTCTCCGGCTGCTTTCGATATCAAAAGTGAGAGTTTTTCGAAAGTTATTCGTTTTATCCACGATACTCAAATTTCATCAACCCGAGGCACCTCATGGGACTTTAGTACTTTAGGTAGGGGTGTTAGCCGTTACGATGCCCTGAAAGCTAGTTTGGATTATCTTCATATTTTAGCAGAGACGATTGATCCAGAAAATGCCACATCCTATTTAGACGCACTCGGGAGGTTGAATGGCAAATATCCTCCAGATTATAATGTGCGCACGTTTAACAAGCAGTATTGGATTTCTGATTATATGCAACACGCTCGTAGTGGCTATTTGTTCACTATCCGAAATACTTCAACTCGAACTGTGGAAAGTGAAACCGGAAATGGCGAAAATTTAAAGGCCAATTACTTTTCTTATGGTGCTAATTTTATGGCTATTGATGGTAATGAGTACACTAATATTATGCCTGTTTGGGATTGGGCTATGATTCCAGGGACCACGTTTCCTTACATAGAGACATTCCCAAAACGGCACACTTGGGGTTCTAATTTTGGGAATACAACCTTTGTAGGTGGTGTTTCAAATGGGACTTATGGTGCTTCGGTCTTAAGTTTAGATGAAGCCAATATATCGGCTAAGAAAAGTTGGTTTTTATTTGATGATGAAATGGTCTGCTTGGGTGCCGGTATTGTAGATCATAGTGATACAGAAGTGCGGACAACGATTAATCAGGCGTGGATGCAGCATCCTTCATACTACAACGAAAGAGGTAAAGCCATTGAAGAGCTGGCAGACCTAAGCCCAGATGTCTATCTTAATTCCGATTTGAAATACATTCGTAATGGCAAATTTGGATACTATTTTCCTAATGAAACGAAAGTTAAGTTTACCATGCAGACAAAAAGTGGAACGTGGCTCGCCATTAATAAGATTGAAGATTCAACAAAAACTGAAACGGGAAATGTCTTTTCTCTATGGGTAGATCATGGAGAAAATCCTGATAATGCCTCCTATAGTTATATTGTGGTTCCAAATATAGATTCCAATAAAAAAGCACAAGAATATGATATGAATGCTTTGGAAATCATTGAAAACACAACTACAATCCAGGCGGTTTACCATAAGTCTTTGGACCTATTACAAGCGATATTTTATCAGGCCGGAACCGTTGAATTTCAAGGAATGAGTGTGTCAGTTGATAGGCCGTGCGCCTTACTACTTGATCGAGGAGCAAGCGTAACCGTTTCAAATCCTTCGCAAACCTATTCTAATGTTTTGGTACGCATTAAAAAGAAGGGTAAAACATACGCTCAGGTTGTAGAATTGCCTACAAAAGAGCATAAGGAAGGCGCTTCGGTGACCGTCAATTTTAAAATTCCTTAAAAAATAAAGTATATAATAAATTAAAAAATGAATTAGATATGAAAAAATTTTTCAGTTTTATATGTGTTTTGGCCATAGTTGTTAGTTGTGCTAAAGAAAAAAAAGAAAAAGTAAGGGAAACTAATAAAATACTTGATTTTGTTACTCAACGATTAGAGTATACTTTAAAAGCCGAACCTGATGCAATAAAAATTCCACGAACGACAACCAATGACGGGAGGTTGGTAGCAGTTGGTAAATATGATTGGACCAGTGGCTTTTTTCCTGGAAACCTATGGTACACGTATGAGTTGACCAAGGATGGGAAATGGAAAGATGAAGCGATAAAAAGAACTGAAGTTTTGGATTCCATACAATATTGGACAGGCAATCATGATGTTGGTTTTATCATATATTGCAGTTATGGTAATGGACTTAAATTTGGGAATCAAAAGCAATATAAAGACATCATTATTCAAACTGCTGAATCATTAAGCGAGCGTTATAACGACACTACAAAGGCTATTAAATCATGGAACCGTCAAAAATCGTGGGATGGCACCTATTGGTATTACCCAGTAATTATCGATAATATGATGAACTTAGAACTTTTGTTTGAAGCCAGCAAATTAAGCGGAAATTCAAAATTTAAAGATATCGCAATACAACATGCCGAAACGACTATCAAAAATCATTATCGTGACGATTATTCTAGCTATCATGTGGTGAATTACGATACCATCACAGGCGCTGTTCTTAATAAAAAAACAGCCCAAGGATTTGCAGATGAATCTTCTTGGTCACGTGGTCAAGCATGGGGACTCTACGGGTACACGGTATCTTATAGATATACAAAAGATCCAAAGTTTCTTGATTTTGCAGAGAACATTGCAAATTATATCATTAAACATCCAAACTTACCAAAGGACATGGTGCCATATTGGGATTATGATGCTGGAAATCCTAATTTTCAACCTGAATGGAAGTATAATGAAAGCGATTTTTCTACAATTCCACGCGATGTCTCAGCGGCTGCAATTACAGCTTCTGCGTTATATGAACTATCAGAATATTCAGATAAAAAAGCTGAATTATTAAAAGCAGCTGATAACATTATAGAATCCTTATCATCACCATCGTATATGAATGAAAATAGTAAGAATAAATTTTTTATACTAGACCATAGTGTAGGAAGTATTCCACATGGTGTCGAGATCGATGTGCCGTTAGTTTATGCTGATTACTATTATTTAGAAGCCCTGTATAGAAAGAGCAAATTAGACAACAATGAAACCTTCTAGAGGAAGTATTGCGTAGCGATTAATAAAGTTGACAAATCTTTAATTTTTTTTTAAATGAAACATATTCTTATAGCATTTGTATTTCTCTTGTTTTTCAATTCGGTTTGCAACAGTCAAGTAGACACCCCATTTTGGTTGGATGAAAAGATTAATGAAGAAAATAGAATGCCCATGCACGCATCTTATTATGTTTATGAAACAGAAGCATTAGCTGCACAAGGTGATTGGAAATCTTCAAGAAATTACCTTAACTTAAATGGAAAATGGAAATTTCTATATCTTGAAAATCCTAATAATCTACCTTCAGATTTTGAAAGTGTAAACTTTAATGATACTGCTTGGGATGATTTTAAAATACCAGCCAATTGGGATGTGAATGGCTATGGGTATCCTGTTTACACAAATACTACTTATGATTTTGATTACCTTATCGATGTAAATCCACCGTTAGTCCCTACAACCTATAATCCAACAGGGATCTATAGACGAACCATTACGGTTGATGATACTTGGCAAGATAAAGATGTGTTGCTTCATGTAGGCGCGGCAAAATCCAATCTTACTGTTTGGGTCAATGGGAAGTATGTAGGCTATGGGGAAGATGGGAAATTGCCACAAGAATTTAAACTCAATACCTTTTTGAAGCCCGGTGAAAATACGATTGTTTTAAAAGTGATGCGCTGGAGCGATGGCTCCTATTTAGAGTGCCAGGATTTTTGGCGTATGAGTGGTATTACACGAGACACCTATTTGTATGCTAGAAATAAAACACATCTAGTAGATTTTGAATTTATACCAAGTTTAGATGAAAACTATAGAGATGCTGCATTAAAAATAACTACCGAAATTTCAGAAATCACAAAAAAAGACGCCTATAGCTTAGAGG